>JAKBYW010000417.1:0-2777 GCA_021840275.1 Chloroflexota bacterium
GATAGACCGGCTCGGTTGCAAGCTGGGCAAGATGATCCGCTTCCCTGCCTAAAAGCAGGAAAAGCGAAGCGCTCATCATGCCCATTCCATACAAAGCGGTCATTGCCGTGAAGAAGATAGCCATCAGTTGCAGGAAATCGCCGATCACATATTGAACGTGGAAGAGCAAACTGCCTAGCAGAATGATGGCGATGGCCCGCAGAAATGTTGCGAGCATTCCGCCCACAGCCATGCCAAGCAGGACGGCCATCATCGAGTTGGGCGCCATGATATACAGGGCCAGATTGCCCTGTTCCTTTTCCCAATAAAGCTGGCTCGACATACTCCACATGACGTTCAGCCAGAAAGCAGTCATCGCTCCGCCCATGACAACGAAGCCCACATATTCCTCCGGCGCACCGATGGCGCGATAGACGAACACATAAGATGAAACGGCCAGCATCGGAAGAAAGATATCGAAGAAAACCCACGACTTCTCGCGTTGTTGACCGATGACGCGCGGATAAGCGCGGGCGATCACAGTCTTGATGAATAACTTCCAACCGGTGGCTTTTTCGTAAGCTTGGCTTGTCAGTGGATTATTTTGCGTCGTCATTCGTTTCTTCCTTTTCGACCTCGTCCATACTGCGGCCAACGAGATTGACAAAGACATCCTCGAGAGTCGGTTCATGTTTATCGAGCCGCGCGATCTTGATGTTGGACTCGGTCAGTTTGTTGATGACCCCACCCAGCGCGGCATCTTCCTGCAACATGAATTTCAGCACGTTCACTTCTCCGGACTGTGTTCGGGTCACCTTGCTGACGCCGGGGATTCCTTCCAAAGCGGATACTGCTAAACCGTTCAACGCGCCGACGGAAATCTCGAACAAGGCGTCGCGTTGCAATTGCTGCTTCAATGCAGACGGCATATCGCAAGCCAGCACGCGTCCCTGGTTGATGATGGCCACGCGGTCGCAAAGTTCATCGGCTTCGGCCATGTAATGCGTGGTCAGCAATAAAGTGCGCGTCTTATCTTCATCCAACCAACTGCGGATCAATTTACGTACATCGCGCGAAGCGCCAACGTCGAGTCCGAGGGTCGGCTCGTCAAGGAAGAGCACCTGCGGGTCGGTGAGAAATCCGCGCACGATATTCATCTTTTGGCGCAGTCCGGTCGAAAGATCGGACGATTTGGTGTGCATCCGGTCCTGCAAGCCAACGATCTTCAACAATCCTTCGATGCGCTCGTTGGCTTCCTTGGATGGCAGGCCGTAGAACTGTGAGAACATCCACAGATTTTCGCGCACGGTCAGCAGGCCGTAGCCGGAAGATTCGCCGCCGGAGACCATGTTAATTAGCGGGCGGACTTTTTGCGGCTCACGGGCCACGTCGTGACTGGCAACGGTAGCCCGCCCAGAGGTCGGGGCGAGAAGCGTGGTCAGGATTTTGATCAGCGTGGTTTTGCCAGCGCCGTTCGGTCCGAGCAATCCAAAAAGCTCGCCCTTCTTCACTTCCAAAGGGACATCTTGCAATGCCACCAACTCTTTTCGGATGTTCTTCTCTTTTTTGCTGCCGCGAATTTTATAAATGCGGCCCAAACCTTTGGTTTCTATCGCCAGATTTGACAAAGTGGTTTGTCTGTTCTCGTTCTTTGAGAGTTCCACCTGCACTGTGTTCTTTGGTGTGACCATTTGATCTCCTTGAAAAGGCCAAAAACGATTACAAGTTGGTAAGCTGTCGGACAATCGTAGGGAAAACGTATATTTCCAGTCAAGTACCATTTGGGTATAGATGATAGGATTGGCTTCGTAAGGTGATTTCTCTTCTCCTCCTTTCAAGAGAGAACCGCGGTCGGCGTCCGCGGTTCTCGCAATTTAATGCGAGAAGATATTTGTTAGAATATACGTTCGATTATACACATACCATCGTCTACGCATCAAGAGGCAGTATAATCCCGACAATCCTACAAGAGGTGATCCATGACTACTCAAATTACCATCCTTGGGCTTGGACAAATTGGCGCATCCATCGGGCTTGCTCTCAAGGAAAGTAAATCTCCCATCCATCGCGTGGGCCATGACAAAAATACAGGGCTTGAAAAAGCCGCACTTAGCCTTGGCGTGGTGGACGATGTTAGCAAATTGCCTCAGGCTGTTCGAGGCGCGGATGTTGTTCTGCTTTGTTTGCCTCTGGCTGAAATGCGCGAGACATTGAAGCTCATCGGGCCGAACCTGAAAGCGAATGCGGTCGTGATGGATACCGCGCCGGTCAAAGGCGGGATGCTGAACTGGGCCAGCGAATTCATTCCTCAAGGCCGCTTCTATCTCGGACTTGTGCCGAGTCTCGCTCCCGACTCTTTTGCCTCGTCTGAAAGCGGACTCAACGCCGCGCGTCCCGATCTTTTCAAACACACAGTCATAGCCGTGGACGCGCCTCCCGGCACGCCGCTCGAAGTGGAGCAATTGGCTGTAGATCTGGCAAAACTTTTGGGCGCCAAAGCCATGCTGACAGATATTTCAGAATCGGATGGTTTGATGTCGAGCGTGCACCTGCTTCCGCAGTTGACGGCAGCCGCGTTGCTCGATGCGACGGTCGACGGCTCAGGCTGGATGGACGCGCGTAAATTGGCCGGGCGTCCGTTTGCGAGTATGACCGGCGGTCTGGCGTATTACGATGATCCCGCTTCCTTGAAAGAGGCCGTGCTGGCGAGTCGCTTCAGCGTTGTCCACGCGCTGGATGTGTTGATGGCATCTCTCAAAGGTCTGCGTGATGACATTGAAAATGGCGATGAGAAAAAC
>JAKBYW010000017.1:0-12610 GCA_021840275.1 Chloroflexota bacterium
TTAGTTGGCGAAAAAGTTACGCCCTGCGGGTCCGATCCCCGTCGGGATCGCAGAGATAAGAGTCGCTCCTTTTTGAGGAGCGATTTTGTTTGGAATCAACTTCTCAATCTTTCAAGCTTCTTCATTGCAAGCAGGCGGCAGCTTGTAGATATCCCAAAATATCTGGTGGATGAGCCAAGCAACCAAGACAGCCCTCCGCACCTTTTACGGTAATACACCGAGTTCATCCAGGGCATGCGACAACTCTAATGGATCGCGATACACCCGAAATGCTCCGGCACGGCTGAGTTCGTCTTCACCATAGCCCCCACTCAACAACCCAATGCTTAGCATTCCCGCTCGGCGGGCTGCCAGCAGGTCCCATACCGCGTCGCCCACTACGTAGCAGTCTTCAACCCGAACTCCTAAGCGTTGCTGGCAGGCGAGAAAGAGATCCGGTTCTGGTTTAGCTCGCACTACATCGCCCCGTTCTATGACTACGATTTCATCTCCTATGCCCACGACTTCAAGCGAAGTATTGATTTCGGGACGATTGCCGGAGGTGGCAATGCCGTACAAGATATTGCTAGAACGAAGAAACTGCAAGAGTTCTACTGCTCCTGGTAATGGACGCCGATCCGGGAGTAGTTGAGCGAATAGTTCTCCATGACGATCTTGAAGAGTTTTTGCTTCCTGAGGCGTGAGCTCATGGCCCAGTTCGCGTCCGGCGGCGCGTGTAAAGAGGCCGCCGCTCATGCCTATCCGGCGATGAATGCGCCACCCCTCGATAGCCATGCCTGCTTCCGCGAATGCTCGTTGCCACGCGAAGACGTGGGCATAGACAGTATCGACAAGAGTTCCGTCGAGGTCAAAAATTAGAGCTCGCATATCAATCTCCTATAATGATTGGAAAAGGGCACCTAACGACTTATAGATTCCCAGCGGCTTAATCACCGAAATTAATGTGGGCATTCATTAGGCCGCCAATTATTAATATTACGAATCTGTCCGTAAATGAATTCCTTTCTACTGAACAGTAAGATTCACTTTTAGATCCTCTTTTAGATCTTACAGAACCTTAGCCAGCTCGTCTATCCCAGCGAAAACCCAGGTTGGTTGTATCAAGCTGGAAGCTAGGTCCGCTACTGTAGAAACGCCGCTCAACACCAAAATGGTCTTCAATCCCAAGCGCTGGCCTCCAGCAATATCAGTATTGAGTCGATCACCCAAGGAGGCCGTTTCCTCTGGCCCGAGTTGCATCCGCTCTAGAGAAATTTTAAAAAGCGAACTCTCAGGTTTGCCGACAATAACAGGTTGGCGATCCGAACTGGCAGATAATGCCGCTAAGACGGCCCCTGCTCCCGGTACAATTCCTTCTTGGGTCGGATAGCTAGAGTCCGGGTTAGGACCAATGAAATCTGCGCCCTCACGAATTAGCAAGGTAGCCCGTTTGAGCATTTCATAGGTGAGTTGCCGGTCCATCGTTGCAACGACTGCGGCAACATCCGTTTCCGCTAAGGTAAAGGCGGCTTCAGCAATCAAACCTTTAAGGGGGGCTTCACCAATTACATAGATCCGGCTCCCAGGAGAATAATTTAACCTTAGGTAATGGATCGTAGCGATCGAAGCCGTGACTACCTGCTCGGGCACAATGTCCACACCTAGCCGTTTGGCCTTCAGCACAAAGCCCTCGGGAGTCTGAGTGTTATTGTTAGTCGCCAGTACAAATTTTATATCGCGTTGCCGAAGAACATCAAAAAACTTATGCAACCCTGGAAGCGGAAGATCGCCATGCCAGAGCACGCCATCCATGTCAATGATCATCCCTCGCAATTTGTGCAGCCCCGCGAGATCGTTAGAGTGAAAAGTTTGCATTTGATTTTTGACCTGTTTTTAATGAGCGCTTCTGTCAAGCAGAGCAAAGTGAATAATTCAAGAACAATTGGAGCTACATCTAAAATGGACGATGGATCAGAGATTCATCCAAGAAATTAAACTCGAGACATTGTGAAAGGAATGCGAATTTCCCGCAGGATGAATGTGTGCTTTTTCAATTTCGGTGGCTGTGGCCTGAATGAACAAATTGTCAATTCCAAAACGCATGGGAGGGGTCATCCAGTAATTCGCGCTTGACTTGCCAAAGAGATTTCATTCTTGAGGAATCCTTTTTATAGCTGCCTTCACTTTTCACATCCATCGATATGCAAACATAAAGTTGCCTGAAATGAAAATGACCCTAACGGAAGAATCTAAATGTAGTTTGCTACAACAGCAGCTTACTTAAGTAAGCATCCACCTCGAAATAGGATTGCATATCAAGGACCTTTTTTGCGATCTTCTGACAACCAGCTACGTCAGAGGCGCGAATGACAGCTTTCGCGTGTGGAATAAGCGTCGGTGCCATGCTAAACTCATCCAGGCCTAATCCCAGCAATATCGGAATTGCCTTTGGCTCACCAGCCAATTCACCACACATTCCCACCCAGACACCGCCCTTATGGCCCTCTTCTATCACTTTCGCGATCAGACGTAAAACCGCGGGTTCAAGCGCATTGGATAAATGTGCCACCTTTTTGTTAGTCCGCTCGGCAGCCATCGTGTATTGCGTAAGGTCATTGGTACCAATGCTGAAAAAATCGACCACCTTGACAAATTTATCTGCCATTACGGCTGCAGCCGGAATTTCGACCATGATTCCAACCTGTATCTTTTCACCAAAAGGATTTCCAGCAACTTCAAGTTCTACCCGTGCTTCGTCAAGGAACCTTCGCGCCTGCTTAACTTCATTCACCGTTGCGATCATGGGAAACATGATGCGAATATCGTGTCCCAGGGCAGCACGCAGGATGGCACGCAATTGCGTTTTAAAAAAATCAGGGTTATCCAGGCACATCCGGATCGCGCGCCACCCCAAGAAGGGATTGTCTTCATGCCCCAGATCAATATAGGCGAGTTCCTTATCACCGCCCACATCAATCGTCCGGATGACCACAGGCCGCGATCCTTGTATATCGAAAATTGTCTTATAAACAGCGTATTGCTCGTCTTCGTTCGGCGCAGTTTGCCGATCCAAGTACAGGAATTCTGTGCGCAGCAGACCAATTCCCTCTGCGCCCAAAGTGACAGCTTTTTTTGCATCCGCCACGCTGCCAACATTGGCAACTACTTCCACCCTGCGACCATCTTTAGTTATGGCAGGTTGGCTCACCTCCAAAAGCTCGGCTGCCGCCCGCTCCTTTTCAGATTTCTGGTTCTGCACAAAGGTCGCAACCGTAGTCTCATCAGGGTTGACAATAATTTCACCTGTACGACCATTGATCATGAGCGGAATATCATCAGCCAGTGTTAATACAATATCCCCCATCCCTACAACAGCCGGAACGCCAAGCGCCTTGGCTAGGATGGCTGTATGGGAGGTAGCGCCACCCTCGGCAGTACAGAATCCTAACAGCATGGATTTATCCATCCGCACTGTATCAGAAGGGGTTAGATCGCGCCCGACGATAATCGACGGTTTGTTCAACACAACATCTACCTGTGGCCTGCCGAGCAGAAGGCGTAGGCAGCGGTGCGCTACGTCGCGAACGTCAGTCGCACGAGCACGGAAATATTCGTCTGCAAGTCCCTCAAGAGTCCGCGCATAATGTTCGGCGGCATCCAACAGTGCCTTTTCAGCGTTGTTGTGTCCATCGAGGATAGATTTACGAACCAAGCCAATCAGTTCTGGATCTTCAATCATCTGCATGTGCGCTTCGAAGATAGCCGCCTGCGATTCGCCGGCCTCCTGGAGGGCTTTTTCATAAATGAGTTTGAGCTGAGTAGAGGCCATTTGAAACGCAATCTCCATTCGTTTCCATTCCGCCTGAGGCTCTGCTACTTCGTATGCCTTAAAGCCCAAATCCTCCTGCTGGAAAAGAAAAGCGGGGCCTATGGCCGCCCCGGGAGAAGCCCCAATTCCCCGCAAAGTCTGCATTATTATTGCGCCTCACCATAATTTGATTCGTTAAGTGTCATCAAAGCCTTCAGGGCATCCTCTGCATCCTCACCCTCCGCACGGATGCTGATCACCGTGCCCAGATTGGCGCCCAAAGTCAGCACACTGAGAATGCTTTTGGCATTTGCCTGCTTATCACCGTGAATGACGGTGATTGCGGATTTAAACTTGCTCGCCTCTCGAACAAATACACTCGCCGGACGGGCATGCAGACCCACCTTATTTTTAATGACAAATGAAATCTCGGCCATGGAAAAATCCTTGAAGAAGTGCTTTGCAATTCAGAATTACTTTAATAATTCTGCCAGTTTTTCAAGTGGCATGAACTTCTGAAATGTTTCAAGGTTCTTCGGGTAAATTCGAATACTGCCAGGTGGCGTCACGAAAGGAATGGAAGTTCGCCTGAGTGCTTCTTCCCATGGAATACTTGTTTTTTTTAGCGTTTTCAAGACAGACTCTGGTCTTTTCTTCTGGAACTGCTGGCCATACTGGCTTTGCAGGGATGAGAGTAATAATTGCCTGCTAAGGTCAAAACTACGTCGAGATACTACAACCAATAATGCATAAAGCAAAATGAGTCCGTTAATCCAAATGCTGTTGGCAATATAAAAATCCAACAATGTATTCCCGAACGTGCCAAGTGTGGAGCGAATAAATGCAAAGATCATAGTGGTTTTGGGGTCGACCAGGGCAGTCGTTACGACCACCCTGGTCATTTACCATGAGATGAGGGTAGATACGCCGCAGGCGTGGCGGCTACTTCAGGGGTGCAGAGGCGGCGGCTACTTCAGGGGCACCAGCAGCCACTTCCCAGGCGTGTTGATTCCTCATGTAGAAGAACCAGACCACAGCCAGCAGAGCCGCGATGATCACCAATCCGATGACACCAAAATATTGGGCCATACGTGCAAAGAGCCACTGCGGCCACAGGAAGCCATCGGCGATGCTGGTGATCTTTACAGCATTGGCAGGCATCTTGAAGCCAGAGGCCTGGGCAGCTGAAGTAAAAATACCCGCCATTGAGGTGGCAATGTAGAAGCCCACGGTCAGCTCAAAGATGCCAGCGATGATCATGCGCACGATGTTACCTTTCATAAGCGGGGCGAACAGGGCCACAACAAACGGAATCACCGCCAGATCCGCGAACAGGATGACATGGTTGCCAGGCAGGATGATTGAGAGCAGGATGGCAATTGGAACGAGCACGAGGGCGGTCGAGATCGCAGCTGGATGACCAATCAGAATGGCCGAATCCAAACCAATGTAGATTTCACGGCCGCCAGCGCGCTTCTTCATGAAGTCACGGGCAGCTTCGGAAATCGGGATCAGGCCCTCCATCAGGATCTGGACCATGCGGGGCAGCAGAAGCATGACCGCGGCCAGGTTCATCGCGGTGCCCAACACCTTGGTAAGCACGGTGGTGAGGTCACCCGCATTGTAGAAAGCGATGACACCAAGGATTAGCCCAATCACCAGACCCAGGATGACAGGCTCACCCCAGACACCAAAGCGCTTGCGGATGGTATCCGGATCGGCTTCCATCTTATTCAAGCCTGGGATGCGGTCCACGATCCAGTTGGTGACAATCGCGAAAGGAACACCCGGGGCTGTTGTCAGGTGGGGGATGGAGACACCTGGAGTCCCGTAGAAGGATTGCACAGCCTTGGCAGTCCAGTCGGCAAGGAAGAGGGCCAATGCGGCAGCGATCGCAGCGGCAAACATTCCCATGAGCAGGTTGCCGGTGACCACTACGACCAAGGAACCGATGAAGGCAAAGTGCCAGTAGTTCCAGAGGTCGATGTTGAGAGTCTTGGTCAAGCGCAATACCAGCAACACCACGTTGACCAGGAGAGCGATCGGAATCACCCACAGCCCAACCGAGCTGCCGAAAGCGATTGAGGCAGCTGACGGCCAACCTACATCCATCGTATCTAGTTTCAGACCAGTGTTGGCTACCATGGCCTGGCCTACGTTGGATAAGTTGGTCCACATCAGGCCGATAACCAGATTAATACCGATGAAGGCGATACCGATAGTCACAGCCGCGCGGAAAGCGCGGCCGGGTTTCGCACCCAAAACCAGAGCAAACAGGAAGATCATGATGGGCAGGAGAACCGTCGAGCCCAAAGCATCAATTACGGCTTTGAGGCCAGTAAGAAAGGCATCCATATGAATTTAACTCCTTTCCTCAGAAGAGGTTTGTTCAGAATAGGTATTGACAAAACTGCTACGATGAACCAAGTGCTTTGACAATCTGTTCGATAACAGCCTCCTTTCCTATACCCGTCAGGAATGCTAATGTTTGGATGACCGGAACACCGAGATTTCCCGGTACTGGGGTCGTTGTAACGACTAAGTCCATCCCTTGCACAAGGCTCGGGACCTCCGTCGCTTTGCACTGCCGGGTAGTAACTTGGATACCACGCTCGCCAAGTGCTTCTTCAATAGCCCGTGCAACGACTGTTGAAGTTGCGATGGCTGTACCGCAGGCCACAAGTATTCTTTTTGGTTGTCCCATGGTTTCGTCTCCTAATTAATGGCATCGCACGAAAATAGATTCAGTTCTTGGCTAGATTAAATTGCAGTGCTTCGTATACCTGAAAAAGGTTTTTTGCATCTATCAGAGCATTGACCGCATCTGGTTCCTGGAGCACTTTTGCAATTTCCTGCAGCATCTCTATTTGAGATTTGGGCTGATCGAGCGCCAGGACAAATACCAGCCGAACGTCAACGGCCTCCTCCGGTGAGACCATGTTCCTGAAGACGACCGGCCGAGTGAGCGTCGCCAACCCAATCCCGGATTTCACAACGTGTTCCACATCGGTATGTGGGATGGCGGCATTGTATTTTCCGCTCAACGGAAGACCCGTGGGAATATCCCTTTCGCGGGTCAGTATCGCATCCGTGAAAGTTCCCCGCACATAACCAGCATACAACAACTTCCCGCTAATGTTTCGGATGACCTCATCTGCATTCTCCGCATTCATACCCAAATTCACTGCTTCTGGTACAAGATAGTCACGTAACGTCAACGTCACAGCAGCATCTCCTCGGGATTCTCAAGCCCAGCGCGCAGGTCCGAGAGGAATCGGGCCGCTTCCACTCCGTCTACAACACGATGGTCAGCAGACAGGCGCATATTCATCATATGATGTAACACCGGTTCACCGGATTGGTTGGGGACAAATTGCTTCTTTACCGCGCTGACGGCCAGAATTCCCACCTGTGGAGGGTTGATAAGGGCGGTAAAGCGGTCGATTCCAAACATGCCCAGATTTGAAATCGTAAAGGTCGCGCCTTCCAGATCGGCAGCTCTCAATTTATTCTGGTGCGCTCGCGCACTCACATTGTTGATCTCTTCAGCCAGGTCCAAAATACCTTTTTGATCTGCGTGCTGGATGACCGGTACGATCAAGCCGCTCTCAAGCGCGACCGCCACTCCTACATTCACGTCCGGTAGCAGAAATATTTCACTTTCTCCAAGTTGACTGTTCAGCATGGGATTGCGCTTCAACGCCCAAGCCACTGTCTTCACAAGGAGCGCTGTCAGCGATATCTTTTTATCCCCGGCATGAGCCCTGGCTTGCTGGTGCAGCGAAAGCACACCCTCCACGTCCGCATCAATTTCGAGCTGGATGGCGGGAATGGTCTGCGCCGAACGCGTCATGTTTGCAGCGATGGTTTTTCTCATCCCCACGAACGGGATGGTGCGGATCGCTCCGTCCCGAACCTGGGTCGCTGCGATTGCAGGCACTTCGACCGTTGAGGACTTTTTCTCCACAAAGGTGCGTACATCCGCTTCCTGGACACGACCGTTGGGACCCGTGCCTGGAACCAGTCCCACCTCGAGGTGCTCTTCGCGCGCCAGGCGTTTAGCCGCCGGCGTTGCACGGATCTTTCCATTATCAGCCCCTTGTGCAGCGAAATACTCCACATCCGCACGGGTCACCCGGCCACCGGGCCCACTCCCAACAATTCTGGCAGTATCCAATCCTTTTTCCGCCGCCATGCGCGCTGCAACAGGTGTCAATGTACCAAGCGGGCTTGTTACGTTGGAAATAGCAGGAGCCGGCTCCGGTTGCGGGAGAGTAGGCTTAACAGTCAAAGTTGAATTTGGGGAACCTGCCCGAAGATCGACAGGCAATGATTCCCCTGGTTTGAGAATATAAGCAATGACCTTCGTCACTGGAACGATGTCGCCTTGCTTGTACTGGAGTCCAGCGACAACACCAGACTCGGGCGCTTCGACTTCCATGCTAATCTTGTCCGTGGTCACAACTGCCAGAACATCGCCCTGCTCAACTTTATCGCCTTCTTTGACCGCCCATTCGACAATTTCCGATTCTTCCTGGGTGAAACCAAACTTGGGCATGATGACTTCTTTCACGGCTGACTCCTAGTAGGCACCCTCGACCAGCTTGCGGGACTCTTCCACAATATTCTCCACTTGCGGAACAGCGTGATATTCTAGGTTGCGATTGTACGGAATGGGCATGTCCAGTCCAGCCAGACGACGAATGGGTGCGTCGAGATAATCGAAGGCCTCGCTCTCGGCAATCTGTGCGGCTACCTCGCCGCCGAAACCACCCATCTTGACCGCTTCGTGAACGATCAGCAACTTGCCAGTCTTCTTCACAGAGCGAACGATGGGGTCAATATCCAAGGGGCGGAGCGTACGAGGATCGATGATTTCGAGCTCAATGCCCTCTTTGGCAAGAGCGTCGGCAGCCTGCTGGGCACGCATGACTTCCACCGAAGTTGCCACAACAGTCAGGTGTTTGCCCTCTCGCACCGTGTGGGATTGGCCGAGAGGGATGGTATACCATTCCTCTGGAACGGGGCCTCTCACCTTATAGAGGAGTTTGTGCTCGACGAAGATAACAGGATTGTCGTCATAGAGGGAAGCAAGCAGCAAACCTTTTGCATCTTGCGGAGAAGAGGGTATCACCACTTTCAGGCCAGGGATATTCACAAACCATGCTTCGAGGCTTCCAGAATGCTGTGCAGCCGCGCCTGTCCCGGATCCGCCAGCTAGGCGCATGATCATTGGAACCGTGGCCTTGCCACCGAACATGAAGCGCATTTTGGCTGCCTGGAGCGTCAACTGCTCCATGGCCAGCACTACAAAATCGCTGAACTGCATCTCACCGATCGGACGCATCCCGGTCACTGCGGCGCCCACACAGGCTCCGGCGATGCCGGCTTCGGAAATGGGTGTATCAATGATACGTTCCGGACCGAACTGGTCGATCAGCCCGGCGGTCACGCCAAACGCACCACCGTAAACGCCAATATCTTCGCCGATCACAAAAACGGACGGGTCTTTTTCCATAGCCATGCGCATGGCTTCGCGCAGAGCTTCAGCATAGGTCAACTCACGCATAGACACCGTCTAGAATATCTTTTACGTCCGGTTCAGGGCTGGACTCGGCATATTCCACCGCCTGATTAATCTTTTCACGGGCCAGCAACCTGCGCTGCTCAAGATCTTCCTCGCCCAGGCCCAGTACTTTGGCAAAGCGCGCAATGGGATCTTTGGTCATCCAGGCTTTGATCTCATCGCGCGTGCGATAAGCCTGCTTATCTGATTTGGAGTGCCCTTTCCAACGATAAGTTTCTACCTCCACAAAGTAAGGACCCTTCCCGCTGCGAGCATATTCGGCGGCGGTCTTTATGGTCTCGTAGACTTGGAGGATGTCATTCCCATCCACCGTCACGCCCGGCATGCCGTAAGCGGCAGCGCGCTGGCTGATATGTCTAATATTGGTCGCTTTCTTGATCGACATAGACATGGCATAAGCGTTATTCTCACACAGATAAATCACCGGTAACTTCCAAATCGAAGCCATGTTCAACGACTCATGGAATGCACCTTCGTTGGATGCACCGTCGCCAAAAATACAAAGTACAACCTGATCGGTCTTGTGCGCCTTGATGCTCAGACCCACACCAACCGAGATCGGCATATTCCCAGCGACAATACCCTGTGCACCTAGGTTATTGGCCTCCACATCGGCAATGTGCATCGAGCCACCGCGACCGCGGCAGTAACCGGTTTCGCGCCCCATGAATTCCGCCATCATACGGTTCAAATCACCGCCCCATGCAAGGAAGTGACCGTGCCCGCGATGTACATTGAGCAAATAGTCATGCTTTGGGCGCAGTGCGCTGGCTGTACTGACCGCCACGCCTTCCTGACCGATCGACAAGTGCATCGTGCCATGAATCTTGCCCAGTGAATACATTTCCTCGGCGTTCTCTTCAAAAGATCGCACGAGCAACATGGTGTCAATTAATTGCAGCGCTTTTTCTCTTGCAAAAATCCCCCCGATTAGTTTCTCGGTTTTTGCCTGGACCAAAGTAACCTCCGCCGATTCTGTGTGGACTGTTATGAGAATCAGATTAACAGCATTCTACACAAAAAAACGAGGGCTGACTAGTATTTGTGAATGATATTCACAAATGTGAACATCTGTATTTAAGAAATACGCTCTATTTTTTTTAGATCCTCTCGGAATGCATCCAAGACAGACAGCGCTGCTATCTCGTCTGTCACCAGACAGTTAACCAAACCGGCCCGGCATGCCCCCAGAATTGGAAGAGTCTTCATCTCTCCGGCTGAAATTCCTAACTTAAGCGGCACCCTCATCAAATCTTCCGCGCCGATCCCAACGATCCGGTTACGGATGGAAAGATCCTGCAGAATTCCGTTTCGATCGAAGATGATGCCACACACATCTCCAACAGCCCCCTGCGCTGCGAGAGAAACCAGTTGTTCACTGTTCAAGTAACCGGAACGCACCCAGCTGGATGTTTCCGGATCCATTGAGCCAATGCCGACTAGGGCCAAATCCAAGCCAGCGGCCTCCTGCATGATGCGAGCTACAATTGGGTCGTGCAATAAAGCATCACGCGTGGTCGGGCTTTCAACGATCAAGGGCGCTGGAATCGTAAAATATTGTCCGCCTAAGGCCTCAGCAAGGAGGCGGGCCAGATTAGGGCCGTCTATTTCTGGATCAAGTGAGCCGGACGCACCAATCACCTGAAAAATTCGCGTATCGGCATAATTGGCTTTCCGAAGCGCCGAAGTCGTCTCCCACAGTGCTGTGCCCCAGGCCACCCCAATTTTCTTTGCCCCATTGCCAACCAGTTCTTCAATCAGCCGGGCCGCCATGCTGCCCAACTTGCGTAACATCTGATGGTAACCTAACGTGCCGCGGGAGATGACACGCACGATCCGCAGGTTGAGTGTCTGTTGGAGCGCCTCCTCGATATCTAGGCACCGTTTCAATGGATAATTAATGCGAACCTCGACAATCCCCTTCTCGCGAGCTTCCGCCAATAAGCGCGAGACCATCGAACGAGAATAGCCCGTCCGCTTGGCAATCTCATCCTGTTTCAAGTTATGTTCGTAATAAAAACCGGCAACCTGCGTTAGCAACTCAAAATGCTGGTCATCCATTAAGATTCCTCCGAACTCAATCAAGCATCGAGCGATTTAATTATACAGAATTTTCGTGAAAATGATTTACCTATTTTCAAAACCCTTTAGTTTCCGCTAACTGGAATGGATAAAAAAGCGGTAATGGTGTAAAGCGTGGTAATCTTGTTTTGCAAAAAATCCCACGACACCATTACCGAAATGGATCATACCATAGCCGTTTTGAACGAATTACTTGTAGGGTTACCCATTGGAACGAATCTTGCATTGTTGCATGTGTTCTGGGCGTTATTGAGTGGGCAGTTGTTAGCAAGTCGCGGAGCATTGTTTCCTGCCTTGAAAGCAATTGGACTGGAAGATGAAGCGGTGCACAGAGCATGGACAGCAATTTCTAGTGGCGTCTGGCAAATAGCGCAATTGATAGAACTCTGGCGAAGACACGTGGAAAGTTTGGCTGAGTGGAAACGACATGAGTACGAAGGATACAAACCTGTGACAGCAGATGTAACCGCCTTTTGGCGTCCAAGTTTAAAAAACTGTCCGAGTAAACATTACCACCCTGCGGCACAACGCGCATTGCCAGCGGTGATTTTTGGCATAGTTGGAGAAGTCGGTGAAATTAATGGACAGCGGATTGCATTACCAAAAGCGTTTGAACGAGTGCAGCTCAAAGACCCAAGTGAAAAGCGATTGTGGCGCATGATTCTCAAAAATGTTCACAAAACGCTTGCACCAGATGAAATTGTAGTGGTAGACGCATGCGTGAAGGTGCGTGACTTGCAAGAGGCAGGGGTGAAACGGTATGTTGTGCGCTTAGCGACCAACTTTACCGCTTATCGAAATGTGCTCCCCGACTATTGTGGTTTAGGACGCAAACCGATGTACGGAGAACTGATTCGTCCGTTGCCACGCAAGCACAAAGAAAATACGCTTCCTGCAAGTGCGCCTGACGAGACACAGAGTTGGGAAGAAAATGGGCAAACAATCCAAGCAGAGATTTGGCGCAATTTGGTTTTACCTGACAGTGCGCCGAATGTGCACAACCCCACCTTTGACGTTTACGCCATTTATGATCCTCGTTTTGACACGCCCTGGTTGTTGGCAACCCCTGTTGTTCTTAAACCTGTCAGCGTCCGAGCGATTTACAAAGACCGTTGGCCGGTCGAGCAAATTCCTTTAAGCGCTAAACAGATGGT
>JAKBYW010000418.1:0-2755 GCA_021840275.1 Chloroflexota bacterium
ATACCGCTATGCATTTAAGGGATAGAGTCCACCCGTGTGAGTGTCCGCGCCGTTGCCAGCCATAACGTCCGCGTGGAAGTGGGGCATGATTGGTCAGTCCCTTGCGAGGATATGTCGGTTTTTCAAGGTGTATAATTTAAGCAGAGACAGGAGACCATCATGACCCGAACTTTTACGGCTTTAATCCATAAAGAAGATACCTGGTATGTGGCAGATTGTCCCGAAGTGGGGACGGTCAGCCAGGGAAAGACTGTTGAAGAAGCGGTTGCTAATCTCAAAGAGGCAACTGAACTCTATCTGGAAGAGTTTCCCTTACCGGAAACCAACCATCCATTGTTGACCACCTTCGACGTAACGACTTATGCCTAATTTGCCATATCTGTCTGGAAAGGAAATCATCCGTGCATTGGAACGGCTTGGTTTCGTTCAAGCGCGTCAACGTGGAAGTCATGTCGTCATGAAAAAGTCCATGCCAGAGGGAAGTGTTGGTTGCGTTGTCCCTCTGCATGGCGAAGTGGCAATCGGAACACTGCATAGCATTCTCAAACAAGCGAAAATTTCACCAGACGAATTCATAAAAGCTATAAAGTAAATCGGAGTCGAAAGGCTCCGATTTTTATTTCATCCCTTCCCAAATGAAAACGACGCGTTATACTTCACCAACTTATGGAACTCTCGACTATTATTCATTTATTAGGCGACATCCTTGGGGATGTCATTGGCGAACTCGAATCGCCGGAACTCTTCGCAACAGAAGAACGTATTCGCGTTGCCGCGAAAGATCGTCGGGGTGGAAAGGCGGATGCGGCGCGCCAGCTTGAGGCGCAGGTCGAAGCGTTAAATGTCAACGATGCGCGCGCCATCGCGGCCGCCTTCACCACATATTTTGATCTTATCAATCTTGCGGAAGAAGATCGCCGTTCGCGTCAATTGCGTGAGCGTGAAAGATCGCTGTATCCAAAGCCGCTGAACGAATCCATCGGCGCGGCAATCGCTGAGCTCAAGCAACAGGGCGTTACGCCCGAACAAATTCGAGCATTGCTCGATGGGCTTTCGATTGAGCTTGTATTGACCGCGCATCCAACCGAGTCGCGCCGCCGCACGGTGATCTCAAAAATTCAACGGCTTGCGCGCCTGCTCGACCAACTTTCAAACGAAGAAATTTTGCCGCATCAACGCAATAAAATTCTTTTATCCATTCGCGCGGACATCGCCGCGCTGTGGTTGACGGATCGTCACCGAACCACACGTCCTGCTGTGACGGATGAAGTCCGCACCGGATTGCATTTTGTCGAATCTGTTTTTTGGGATGCACTGCCCGCGCTTCATGATGACCTTGATCGCGCCCTCGCTTCTTATTACCCCGAAGTCAGGTCGCCGATAAATTGGCTGCGTCTCGCCTCGTGGATGGGCGGCGACCGCGATGGCAATCCGAATGTGACTCACAAGGTCACTGCCGAAACGCTCCGCCTGCATCGCGGCCTCGCCGTGGAAAAACATCGTCATATTTTGCAAGACCTTGCGCGTCGACTCAGCATGAGCAATCGCCTGCTTCCGCCTCCGCTCAAACTCACAAAGTGGATCGAAGCGCGCCGTCCGCTTCCGCCGCATGTCGCCTACATCGAAGAACGTTACGCCGCCGAGCCTTATCGTCTGGTGTTGTCGTTGCTCTCTGCCGATCTTGCCGATGCCTCGCGCGATGACATGACCTTTCACTTGCTCGAACACACGCCGCATCAAGCGCGCATCAGCGTGAACGATTTGCTCAAGCCCATCGAAGTGATTGCCGCGCATTTGCCCGCTTCGCTTGCGCATGATGAAATCCAAAATGTTCGCCGTCAATTGGAAATCTTTGGCTTGCATTCGATGCGCCTGGATATTCGTGAAGAATCGACTCGCTTTAAATCCGCGCTCGGTGAAGTTTTGTGCGCGTTGAATCTTGCGGATGATTTTTCTGCGATGAATGAAGATGAAAAACTCTCGCTTCTTACCAGACTTTTATCTGCTCCACTCCCCGAACTTTCCCCCCGTCCCGGAATTACTTCCGCCACCTCCGAGACCTGGGCTTTGTTCCAACTCATTGCGCGCGTGCGCGCTGTCTACGGCGCGGAATTGCTTGGCCCGCTTGTGATCTCCATGTGCAAATCCGCCTCCGACGTTTTATCCGTGCTCCTGCTTGCGCGCTGGACGGGTTGTGATTCTGGTTTACAAATTGTTCCGTTGATCGAAACCATTGAAGACTTGCAAGCCGCGCCGTCTATTTTGGAAAATCTTTTTACCCTGCCAGCTTATCATGAGCATCTTGCCACTTGTAACAACGCACAGATGGTGATGATCGGTTATTCAGACAGCAACAAAGATGGCGGATATGTCATGGCAAATTGGGCTTTATATCAGGCGCAGGAACAGATTACCGAAGTCGCCCGCGCTCACAATGTGACCCTGACTATTTTTCATGGCCGCGGCGGGACGATTGCGCGTGGGGGAGGCCCAGCTAATCGCGCCATCCGCGCCCAGCCTGTTGGCAGTATCAACGGTCGCTTCCGTCTCACCGAGCAAGGCGAAACTATTGCGGCGCGTTATTCCAACCCCGAACTCGCGCATCGTCATCTTGAACAAATTGTTCATGCGGTTCTATTGGCATCATCGCCTGTCAATACTGAGCCTGATATTCCTTACGCTTGGCGCGCGGAAATGGATTTAATATCTGCAGCAGCGCGCAAGGTTTATCGTCAGTTGGTTTATGAAATACCCA
>JAKBYW010000018.1:0-12534 GCA_021840275.1 Chloroflexota bacterium
CGGAACTAACTTGCTGCTCGGCTGGAAAGTGATTTTTCCTAAAACAAGATTCGAATTAAGTATTATCCTTTGCGCTTCGGAAAGAGGCCTCCCGACCAGATCAGGAACTGAAATTTCTCCTGCGCTAATTGCGCCGGCTGAAACGACAATCGAAACTGCAGATCCACTTGGAACCATCGTGTTCGCAGGAACAGACTGGGATATCACGACGTTCTGAGGATATTCGCTTGAAGAATCGGACGTAACACTACCGAGCCTGAATCCCGCACGCTCGAGCATAAATTGCGCCTCACGCTGGGAGTGGCCGCGCAAGTCGGGAACGGTTACCTTCTCTTCTTGGCCGCTCAAAATCAGATAGATCCGTCTCCCGTGTTTCACGACTGAACCCGATTCCGGGTTTTGTGACAACACGGTGTTGGGAGCCAGCTTGCTTGGTTTCGTTCCGCCAAATTCATATTGCAGATCGAGCGTGTCTAACATTTGCTTCGCTTCCGATATTTGCATGCCGTTTAGATCCGGAACTGTAACAGTTCCGCCGTGATTAACGTACCACGGCATCACCACCCAATTCATGAGAGAGAAAAACACAATCAACGCTAAAATTGAGATGTAGAATTTCCGCGCCAGATTAGACCATATTATGCGGGACAAAAACTTAAACATGCGATTCATTTGGTGATTAGAATCTATCCATTATGGAAACGATTTTCAAGATTTTCTGAACATTGTTTCAAAGTTAGTTGAAAATGGAAATTGAGAAAAAAGATGGCGATAGCTATTCTGGGAAAAGGTTATACTCTTGAGAATGCAGTGCTTAGTCAGGAATGAATCACCTATTCTGTTTTTTTTGAAAAAACCATCAGCCGAGGGCTGAGAGTTTATTTCAGTGGTGACGATTTCCGTGTTGCTAAGACTTCTTTCAATGAATAGATAAATGCCGGAATTGCAACTGTAATCATAAAAGTGCAATGAGAGCATTGGCAGGGTCAATAGGCGAGTAACAATCTAAGCTTAGTGTAGTGCGTCGTAAATGCCTTGACGTATGTCGAAAATCTTCTTTTCTCATTTTATTTTATCGTCATACTCGTTCCCATGCTCGGAGTTTATCCCGCCGACAGCGGGATGGGAACGCTACATCAGTGCTCCGCGCCAAATGTCGTTGCCATTTTCTTGCGCAGAGCGCAGAATCGGTGTTCCCACGGAGACCGTGGGAACAAGGAGAACCTTGGATGAGGATAACGATTTCGACGCAGGACAATAGTTCCCGCGGCGGACATGGCGATACCGACGATAATCCCAAATTTGTCATTAGAAGAGGCACTACAGGGGAAATCGTCAGAGGACAAACTGCTTAACCGGAACTTCTCTGGTATCTTACCCGAATAGGAGAAGCTGGAACACATAGAAGGATAGTGTAAGAAAATATTGCTAAGGAAACGACCTAAAAATATTCGGCAAGAAGGAATTTGTGGAACGAAGCGTAAAGCGGAAAATGCTGTTTGACCTCGACAAAGCTGCGATTTGTCGAGGGAGTTTCATTTTCCGCAGCGAAGTGGAACAAATTCCAGCCGAATATTTTCCAGTCTTGACCTTTTCTTTGCTTCTTTCTTTTAGGTCAAGCTAAAAGAAAGAAGATAAAATCAAAATTTCCCAATAACATGGAAGTTCCAATGACAATTCCGGGATAATGTAAACAATACCATTAACGGTGGATTCGAGCAGCAATGGAGCCAATGCCAAGTAGGCAAACTCTGAAACGAGTGCGCGCTGGAACGTGAAGGCGGCAGAAAAGTACGGACCCGCTTTCATTCCTGCTTGGGCGGCGACGCCCGCAAAAAGAGTATCAAGCATGTTCGGCCAAGGTATGCTTTAGCCAGTCTTTTACAAACTCTGCAATCTCTTGCCAGCCTGGCTCCGCGACAACCCAGTGGGCGTGATTGTCGAATTCTTTGTATGTTGAGACGGCCTTGTATTTCCTGGCTACTTGCCGAACAACCGAAGCAGGTGTGATCCTGTCCTCGGCTCCAGCAATGACCAGAACAGGACAAGTCACTTTTGACTCGTTGACTCCGGATGCCTTTTTTGAGTCAATGAGCCAGTATCCGACCTCAAAGGCGGCACGCCCCGACTCATAAACAAACTTGTCATAGGCTTCTTTTTGTTCATTGGGCGGCAGCAAATGCAGCATTGAGTATGCCGCCTCATTAAATGTCTGGCGCATTGGCTTCTTCCAAAAGCCCCATGTTGTCTGCATACTCCAGAAACTCTTCATGACAGATGGCGTCAGAGCCATGATCCCAGCAGGCGATGCGGGAGTCAGCAGAACAAGGGCTTTGGCTAATCCCCGGCTTCCCAGAATCTGTGCGAGCAGTCCTCCCATAGAGTGGCCCACCACTATGGGCTTCACACCAAGTTGCCGGATTTCTTGTTCAAGGTCTTCAGCATAATCCAACAGGCTGGTTGTTCCCAGTCGAGGATCAGGAGCATCCTTCGGATTCATATCATGGAAGCGCAAAGTGGTTGTGACACAGGTGTAGCCTTCCTTTTCGAAGAGGCTTTTGTAGTTTTCCCAATACCACGGTCCGCCCCACATACCGTGAATCATGAAAATGGTCTCGGTCATTATTTTCCTCCATTTTGGTTCAATTGATTTGGGTACGCCGCCCAACGAATGAAGCCCACCGGCGCGAGATGTTAGGCATGCACATAGTTAGATACCTCGATTAGATTCATGTCAGGGTCACGGAAATAAACGGAAACAATTTGGCCCCTCGCTCCGGTTCGTTGGACTGGACCATCTATCACCTTGACACCGCAACGTGCTAAGTGTGCGATCACCTCAGGCAACGGAACGGAAGTGATAAAGCACATGTCCGCGGAGCCGGGCCTCGGCCTTTGCGCCTTCGGCTCAAACTCGTGTCCCTGTTGGTGCAGGTTGATTTTCTGCGGCCCGAAGGACAAAGCCTTTCGGCCGCCGCCATAGGTTACGACCTCCATTCCCAGCGCCTTCGAATAGAACTCGCAGGTGGCGTTAATGTCCTTGACAGTCAACACGAGGTGATCAAGGCCATCAATGTTCATTACTCGTCTCCGACCGCTATGCGCTTAACGTTTAAGGTGAGGGACTGGATAAAAGCGCAGCTTTCGGCCAAACCCTCTCGACCGCAATATTAGGCATTTACGTTTTCTTACCATCCACAGCAGCCTGATACTTTGCCAACAATTGCGGGTCTTCAATTGACCCGTGATGGTGCGATTGCTTCCAGTGACCGTTAACTTTTCTGAAAATACGGCTGGTTCTGATGGCAAGCGTTATTTCTTCTTCGCCCAAACGGAAATACCCACGTTCTCTCCCGACGGCATAGAATATTTCTGACGTCTCATGAATGGTGTAATCGAAATACTCGACGTAGACTTCTGCCGAACCGTTAAAAATGCGCTCATATACTGGCTGTATCTCTTCCCACCCGCGTTTAATGCCGCCCAAAGGATTGTCCATGGCGATGTCGTCCGATTGCCACCAGTTTTCTGACATCATTTTCATGTCGCCTGAGTTGAAGGCACAATAGAACTGAACAAGCGACTGATACGGCGTGGACAAATTGCCTTGCTCTTCTTTTCCTGTAATGGCTTCCTGAATTGGCTGCATAGCTTTCCTCTTGTGTTGCTTAACAATAATTAGATCAATCCGCATAAACTGCGAAATTTTTTATTGTCCACATAACATCCACTTGCTTCACCTCAAACATACTGATGTTATGGTAACATCACTGTGGAGCAGAAGTTCCTGCACTGTGCGGATGTCATGGCAAGACCCGCCACGCATGTCCGCGCTGAAGGCGATCCGCTGGAACACCTTGTTGGGCGGCGCTGGGATATGGCCCCCAGCCTCTTCACGCACGCAGGCCTATTGCTCCAAGAACTTTTTCAGGGCAGTGAGCATCATCTCCCAATTCTTTTCGGAATGATCGCGCGCCTGCTCAGTCGTATTATTGTCTTGTGCCAGCGAGACGCGGGTTTGATCTCCCTCGCCAGACAACTCGATGGTTACAGTATGGTAGTTCTCTGGGTTATCAGGGAGACCAGAAAGTGGGCTGAAATGACTGTACTGAATTGTTTGCCCCGGCTTGAACTGAAGAATCACGCCTTTGTCTTCGTATGCTTTACCCTGCCACTCTCCTTTCCAGACAATCGGGCTCCCTTCGTGCCAGTCCGAGACAACATTAGTGCCGAACATGTATTGCTTGATGGCTTCGGGATTCACCAGCGCATCCCACACTTTGGCGCCGGGAGCGTTGATGGTCATGGAAGCCCTTGCGATCAGATTTTTGTTCATACGTAACTCCTTTCCACAAACTTATCATTCCAGGCGTCTCCGCCCAACTATTGTTTATAGGTTTCCAGATAAATCCACTTCCGGGTTGTCCTTCCAGATAACACCACCATGTTAATATCTCCAAAATTATTTCTCTGCAATGACATACGGCCATCCTGGCCATATTCAGGCGTGTTATATGGTTTCCGCATAATCGCGGAGCTAACCTGCGAGCTACGAGGCGCGAAGTGCCGAGGCAGGTTGAGTGACGTGTTATACGGCATTGGTTTCTGCCGCCTGCTTTAGCCCCCGCAACGTACCGGGCAAACCCTTACGGATTTGACTGCCAATTACCTGACCAAAGAAGAATGCCAAAGGGCCTTTAAACGATACCTGATGAATGATACGGGTGGCATTTTTGACTGGCAATAATTCGTGTTCGAGGGTCATGGTACATAGGAAAAGTTTGGATTGCACCGTAAATGATTTATTTTTCTCAACCGAGACTATTTTGATTTTGGTCTCTGGTCCTTTGGTGGGTTTGAGTTTGCCAGTGGTACCAGAGATGAATCCACCCGAAATACTCGACGACGAGACATCAGGATCCCATCGCTTCCAATTTTCCACGTCCTTGTAGAGTGCGAATATGTTTTCCGGAATAGCGTTAATTGTGATTTCTTCGCTGAAATGATTCACGAACATTCTCCCTTCTCATTATGTTTGCTCCACTTTCGAGGTTATATCGCATGTTAAATAAAAAAACAACTTGATGGAAAGTTCCTCATTTTTAATTAACATCTGAAGCACCTGCTGCTTACTCTATTTTTCGACGAGGATTGCGTAATCTCCTTTCTTGCCTGGTCCGGGCGGCACCTCACATCCATTCCGGATCACTTCGCGCCGGTGTAGGGCTTGAACTCATAACGCTCGAAGATCTGCAGTGCCTGCGGTGACTTCAGGAAATCCAGCCATTCCTTGGCGGCCTGCGGATGTGCCGCATCCTTCACCAGGGCTGCAGCGTAGATCGCCGTGGTGTTGTCTTTGGCTGGAATTGGTATGTGGCTGATCGGGTGCCCCGCCTGCTCCTGGAAAATAGCCTCGGACTTCCATGTTACGCCCGCGTCTGCCAGTCCCTGCATCAAATAGAGCGGCGTCTGCCGGTGATGAATCTGGGTGAGGATCGTCTCTCCATTCTTTACCTTGGTGTCGTAAACCATCTGTTCCAGAGGCTTGCCGCCGGCCTTCTCTAAAGAAATCTTGATCTGCCGCGCCACGCCCTCGTACTCCGGGTTGGGCATGACTAATCGCACCCCCGGTTTGCCCAGGTCAGCAAGCCCCGTGATACGAGCGGGGTTATCCTTGGGGATCATTATGGTGAGATCATTGGTGACGTACGGTACCGCAGGACCTGCCAGCATCCCCTTGTGAATAAGCATGTCAACCTTCTCCATGCCGGCGGCGTAAACGTCAGGATGGATGGTCCAGGTCATGTTGCCGACGGTGATGGTGCCTCGAGCCTCCATCTGCTTGATCAGGTAGCCTGGCGGCAAAGTTTCGTAGTAGATCCTGCCCTTGAGATCCGGGTGCTCCTTCTCAAAAGCCGCCACCAGCGGGGCCATGGCGAAGAAGTAATTGCCGCCCACGAAGATGACTAATTGGGGGTTGTCGATGCTGCCGTGAAAGTCCGGCAGGTTGTCCACTTCCGGGACCGTGAACTCCAATCCCTTGTCGATGGCCGGAGCATTCTTGCCATGACTCCAAGGCGGGAATATCTGTTTCTGTCCCTGAGCATTCACGCCCGAGAAGGCCAGAAAGATCACAGCCACCAGGACTGCCACACGATGATGCATTTGTTTTAGCATTTTTATCTCCTTTCGATTATTTCGCATACTGATAACCAGCCAACATAAGCTCTGGCAAGGTACCGACAATACCGGGTGTGAGCACTGCCCCAGGTATGAGATGGTTGGTGAACTCCGCTACTATCTGTGCGTGGCTGAGGCGGTCCGGATTAACCCCCTTTTGATAGAGGGCCAGTGTCAACTCCCAAATTGCGTTGTGGCAGGCCAAAAAGACTGCTTCGCGTTTTTGGAGAACCGCAATGCTGTCGCCGCGCGGTGAAAAGACGCCATTCGGGTTTTCGAAATCCGCAGGGTTGATCTGGGCTGCCAGCTCATCCTTGATGAAAACGTTGGTCTGGTATTTATCATTGGTGAGTTTGGCAACCTTGTATTTATCCCAGATGTAATCATCGTACAGCGCCAGGTGCGCGGCACCATGTGTAGCGGAGACGGCTAAGAAATCCGGGTGCTTGAATGACCAGATCTGGACGTTCATGGCATTGCGCATCAGATTGAGCCAGGGCCCCTCCAGGTCGGTATTATCCCAAACTTGTTTGGGAGCGCCTGCATAATGCAGGAGCTCATTTAGGGCCTTGTTGTCCCACTGCGAGGGATCGGTCAGGACCATCGGCACTGTTTTGAAATTCCGCCGCCGGGGTGCTTTCTCAAGCCTTTTGCTCAACTCCTTGAGCGTAGCTGCTCCGTCCGGTAACGAGTCAGCCGGCGCACTACCACTCATGCCACTCGCCCATGCTACATGACTGGCGCCGACAGCTACCATGCCCGCACCGATGCCAAGTATCATTTTCTTCACTGCCGCCCGGCGGTTGGTTAAACCGTTTTGATTACTCATCATTCTCTCCTTTCAAAAAAAGTTAATAATTTTAAACACTACACTTATAAAACATAAAAATGTCGAGAGCCTGCTTATACCGCCACGAATGCGCCTCTGAGTTCTGCACGAAGGGGACGATGCACTAATAGATATTTTCGCATCGCATCTATAATTCGCTCAGACCGGTTTTCGCGATTGCGTCCGTATTTCTGAGGGACTCCTTGCGGCGTGACGAATGCCGCTGTGTAGTATTGGCCGGGTTGTATCTCTTCTTTGCCTGCAAATAGTTTTTGAATACGGTGCCCTGAAGGGTTCTCTATCTTGAAGTAGACATTAAGACCCAGACAGCGCTTTACATACCCTCCCATCTGCTGGTATGGATCGCATGAAAACGTCCTTTCAAGATTCTCCTCCAGCATCGCCCTGATTTCCTCTCCTGTTAGCTCTACTGTTGAGACAGGCGGATTCATGGGAATAATATTGTAAAGGTCATTCAAAGTTATCTGTCCTGGAACTATTGGTGCGCCGTAGCGCCAGCCATTCGAAAATGCCAATTGCGCCCCCGTGTTTTCGAGCAGGGTCTGAAGGAGGAAATTGTCCATAGTAGCCTCCAAGGTTGTTCCCCGATTGAGCGCTGTGGCAGTTGCACCGACAACCTCCGAGAGATCATTCTTGTAAGGTGCGAGTGCCTGTCTTATCAGTTCATCTACTGTGGGGTCAGGTTGCGTGGCTGCTTCAACCTCAATCAACCGGTGCCGGTAATCTACGATTTGTCCACCATCCACCTCCAGGTCCAGGCGACCCAAGAAAGAACCGTGGCAGCCTGACTGTATAATAATAGTTTTCCCATTGAGAACCGGTTTATAAAGACGGTTATGGGTGTGGCCGCTGAGACAAACATCGATGCCGTGCACCTCGGACAAAAGCTTCATCTCCTGAGGGAACCCGAGGTGCGAGACCAAGACAATGAAGTCTACCTTTTCTTGAGTGCGTAGCACATCGATAATTGGCGGAAGTTCATCCTTGCCCAGGGTAAAGGATATGCCTTCGCTGTAGGAGGGCGGCATGGTCTTGTCCACGATATTCGAGGCTATCCCCACAAGCCCGATCCGTAATCCGCCGATCTCTTTTACGACATACGCCTGAAAGACAGGCTTGTTTGTCTCTTTATCGTAGACATTGTTTGCCAGCATTGGATAATTAAGTTCAGCAACCCGCTGGTTAAATACCTTTGGACCATAAGCAAATTCCCAGTGAGCTGTCATGGCATCAAGCCCCAATGAATTCAAGATAGGGATCAAAGCCTGTCCCTGGGTGTCTAAGGCAGGATAGGTGCCATGAATAGTATCGCCGCAGTCGCAAAAGAGAATACGCCCTTGGCTCTCAGCCCGAAGCTGTTTTACAATCGCGGCGATGCGCGCGTAACCTCCCGCAGGACGATATACAGCGCGGTCGCCCTGCCAAAACATTTCCTGGTGTAAATCAAAATAGGCATGGGTGTCGTTCATCTGAACGATGGTGAGTTTTTTACTGACGCTCATTCTTCTCCCCTCCTTTCCGCTAGTGTAGTGCGTCATAAATGCCTTGACTTAATGTTCTGGCATAGCCATCACTTCGTGAAACTCCTACGGAGTTGTAATTGGGTTCTTTTTTCACTTTCTACAAACATTCTGGCGTAGCCATCACTTCGTGAAACTCCTACGGAGTTGAGCAACGCTATTCCAAACCTCCGTAGGAGGTTCACGTTTGTAGGCAATTGGCATTTTTTTGACCACTCGACGAGCCGTCAACGACCCTATCGGTCTACGACTCCTCGGAGTCGAAGACTCGTGGAGGTCGCAGACCCGTAGGGAGCCGTCGGCTCGACGAGTCGTCGATGACCCGACCCGTCGGGAGTCATCGACCTCGTAGAGGAGTTCAACGTTGTTCAGGGACCAAATGTAAAGAGCGTTGGACGCACTACACTAGTTCATTAAATCCTCTTGCCATTAATAATTTTTGCCAGTCTCCAGCGGATATCTATCTTTCGGCAAGTTGCCGAACGGAAACACCACAGTCCCAGAATAAGCATTTGTTATGACGTCAAATCCCTTTTCAGGCGATGGGCAATAGACAGAAAGATCCGGAGGAGGAGGCTGGAAACCTTGTGTCACTGCGGCTTCCCGCCCATGTCGATTGGCTTGCCCTGGGAAAGCGATGTAATGTAGCTGACCAAAGCGTTCATCTCGGCGCTGCCGTAGGCTGGCGGCTTGCCACGAAGCGCACCGGCTGTACAATTCCTGATCTGGTCTTCGATTGTGATCACCTTGTTGACCTTGGGATTGAAGCGGGGGAAGATCGCTGCAGCGTTGGCGAGACTCGGGAACGTCGCGCCGCCTGCGAGGCCGGGGAATTTCATGCCGACAGGTATCCGACCTGGCCCTGTGCCTCCCGCAGTGTGACATGTTTCGCAGGTCTTGCCGTTGCCGCCGAAGGTGCCATGCATGAAGAGATTCTTACCTTTCTCGATGGCCTTCTCCAGCTGCGGCCCGGTGGTGGCGTAGAGCATCGAAGCAAAAAGCACCACGATCGCTCCACTGAATAATAGCGTAATACGTTTCATCGTTAGTCTCCTTTCGGTTTTAAAGTTAATACTCATTATAAAAATTATCTTGTTTATTTATGCTCCAGATAAGGCGGAAGTGCGGCCGGATCCTTCCGGAAGTATCAATGCAAGGGGAAGCCCTAAAAGAGACAATCCGACAATCCACCACAGCGATGCATCAATACCGTAGTAATCAGCGACAAAGCCGAGAGCGAAAATTGCAACAGCCCCGAGTGCATTGCCTGCACCCAACGCGATTCCCGAAGCCATCGAGTGGCTCTTCGGGAAAAGGTCCTGTCCTATAAGGATGGTTACCGGTGCGGTTGCAAAGACGGCAATCCCCAAGAATGCCAGGCTTACCCACAGCCAGAGTCCCTGCGAAAACAGGAAGAGAGCGAGAAGAAGAGCCGAGAACAGGCTTGATCCCACTATCACCGGGCGCCGGCCGATCCGGTCAGCGAGCACTCCGCCGAAGAAATTGCCCAGAATGCCCACCACCAGCATAACGCTAATGAGCGATGCCCCGCCGATCAGCGAGCCGCCATGAGCATGCCAGAGCAACGGCACGAAGGTGACTACCCCATACGAAACCATTCCCCGCAGCCCCACAAACCCGATGAGCGCCAGAATCGGTCCCCGATTGATTTCCCATGCGCTCCGTACTGCCTGAGAGGGTTCAGACGGCAAATTAGGGGTAAACCGGGCAAGAACCAGTAGTGTAAGGACTCCTGGAATGGCAAATAACCAGAGGCTGTGCAGTCCGAGCCACATGACTAACAGTCCAGCCACAATGGGCCAGATGCCGCGGCCCAATTCACCGCCGATCAGGAAGAACGACATTGTCATACCCTCACGGGTTCCAATGATAGCACGGGCAGATGCCAGCGCCTGTGGATGGAATGCGGCGCTGCCGAGGCCAGCGATGGTTAGGAGACCGATCAGCGGCCAGTACCCCGGCGCCAGGCCGATCAAGCTCGCGCCCAAGGCACTCATCCCAAGCCCGACCAGGACGAAACTCCGACCTCCTGTACGATCTGCTCTCCAGCCGATAAGGGGTTGGAGGAGCGACCCTATCCCCTGGAGCGCCAGGATCAGACTGCCGACCAAAGCAAGCGGGATGTGAAACTCTTCCAGCAGCACGGGAAGTACCGCGGGCAGATAATTGATGTAGCCATCATTCAAGAAGTGGGCCCATGTCAAAGCTGCAAGCCCCAATTTTGCAGACGAAATAGTTCGTGTATCGTTGCCTATCATCTTTTCCTCCGTCCTGATGTTTTTTTCAGATGCCTCGTCCATATTCACCGGTCTAACGCAAGAAGAGGCTATAAGTCAGAACACTGAAAACAAACGCGGTAAAAAGCGTGTACTTGCGATTGCGCTCCACGAAGGCAAAGTAGAGCATCGAAGCAAACACGCGCACGTATGGTGTCAGCATCAGCACGGCAATTCCCATGTTGACAAATAGGCGCGGTCGAAAACCGCCCGAGAACATCTGTCGGATGTCCGTGAGCACGAAGTCGAACAAATTCATGCCGGAGATTGAATATGCAATCCCGAGTTGGCCCGTCGACAGCCAACGCCAAACCACG
Organism: Chloroflexota bacterium; assembly: GCA_021840275.1. Lineage (GTDB taxonomy): Bacteria > Chloroflexota > Anaerolineae > Anaerolineales > Villigracilaceae > Fen-1038. Next base: position 11,165 of record JAKBYW010000018.1, read on the forward strand.
CCGATGGCAATTAGCGCCATGCTGAGAAGCACGCCGATCAGCAAAATGTATCCAACCAGAACTTCCATATCAAAGCCGGCTGTCTTCGCTCCAGTCAGTTGATGCCTCGCCGTCGTTCCTTCAAGTGCTATCATTGTATGACTCCGATCCCGCGCAGAATCATCTCGATGCCTAGTATCGCCAGCACCACCAAGAAGAAATGACGCACCTTCTGATTAGTGAGCCGGACGAGAAGCCGCGTGCCGATAAATGCGCCTACGAGGATGCCGAGGATCACGGGCGCAGCGAGTCCCGGATCAATCAAGCCTGCCGCGAGGTAAACACTCGCGCCTGCAAGCGCGGTGATCCCGATGATCAGGTTGCTCGTCGTGGTGGACACCTTCGGCGGCAGCCCCATCACCAGATCGTGGATTAACACCTTGACCGCGCCTGCCCCGATGCCAAGTAGTCCTGCGATCAATCCCGCGCCGAACATCAGCGGACCGCCGAAGTAGGCGCGCGCCCCGCGGTACTCAATGGTTTCTCCCGCGGCTTGATCGTAGTATTTCCCTTCAAGTTGCAGCCATTTGGAAAACGCGTCTTGATGCGCGACTGGTGTCCAGCCCTCGTGCCGCTGCAAGAAGAGAGCAGCCCATGACCCCAGCAGCACGAGTCCAAAGACAATGAAAAGCGGACGCTGTGCCGAGGCCACAGTGATCGCCGCGCCGACAAGCGCGCCCAAAATCGTGAACATCTCCAGAAACATTGCGACCTTGAGATTGGTGATGTGATCACGCACGTATGCCGAGGCGGAACCGCTTGAGGTGGCAATGACTGAGACAATGCTGATGGCAATGGCATGTTTGATGTCCATGCCCATCAAAGTGAGAGCGGGAATCAGAACAACGCCGCCGCCCATTCCACTCATCGCCCCAATAAAACCGGCAACGACCGAGATGAGGAAAAGCAATTCAAACGACATTCTTATCTCCTTTGCTCCGAGGTTTAGACGAAAACAGGTCCGATCCTATCTCTATCGTTATCGTTGACAACTGCGGTTACTGCGTAAAATAATCTCGAAAAAGAAAAGTTCAAAACGACTACGCAGTGCTGTCAATGAAATAATACTCAGTCCCGACCTTGTCGGGATTCAGTTGTTATTCAAATATTCACTTACAATACTGCCTAAAGCAATCGAAAGCAATTTAGCGTCGCTTTTGTCAGATCTCGACGGGATCAAAATCGGTACCTGCGCACCGACAACAACATGCGCAAGTCTCAGGCCTGCAAAATACGTCGTGCTCTTTGCGAGACTATTCGCAGCTTCGATATTCGCCGCCACCAAAATTTCCGCCTTACCTGCAACAGGTGATTTGATTCCCTTTTCCTCC
>JAKBYW010000019.1:0-12530 GCA_021840275.1 Chloroflexota bacterium
CGACGATTGCCCTCGACCACGTTCGTGGATGGAATGTCGCGGATCACGCGGTTGACGCGGCAGTAGCGCGGGATGGTCGGTTTGACATCAACGATCAGATCGATCAATTGCTCGGTGGTGTACGGACGAAACTCGCCGCGTTGCCAGTATTCGTACAATTCTGCGTTCGCCAAAAGTTGGTTCGGATAGATCTTGATCTCGTCCGGGCAAAAGCCCTGCCACAAACGGGCAAAATCCTCGCGGTCTGATTCAAGCGTCGCGCCGTGCAGGTTGGGCATCCAATGTAAGACGATTTTGAATCCGGCCGCGCGCAGTAAAGCCGTAGCGCGCCGCGTGCATTCAACATCGTGTCCGCGTTTGTTCATGTTAAGGATGCGGTCATCCAGACTCTGCGCGCCCATCTGGACTTTGGTCACGCCGAGGCGACGCAGCCAGCGGATTTCATCCGGGGTAATTTCGTCAGGGCGGGTTTCGATCACGAGTCCCACGTTGCGACGCGCTGCATTTTCATTTAGCAACTGTGCTTCAGCCAAACTGTCCTCGCCCCTTTCCCCCTCTCCCTTCGGGAGAGAGGTTGGGGTGAGGGAGTCATTCATCGCATCAAAACAGCGCTTGACAAACCATTCCTGATAATCGCGGCGGTAGGAACTCCATGTGCCGCCCAAAATCAGCAGTTCGATCTTGTCGGTTGGATGACCTAAAATCTCCAGCGCCTGGATGCGCGACATGACCTGCGTGTACGGATCAAAGTCATGTTCCAGCGCGCGCATCGCGCCCGGCTCGTCAGGCAGGTATGATTTTGGCATCCGCACATCTGTCGGACAAAAGATACATTTGCCGGGACACGGATAAGGCTTGGTCAGCGCCGTGACCGTCGTCACGCCCGAAAGCGTGCGCATGGGCTTCATGCGCAAACGTTCGAGCAGGCGCGCATCGGGGCGCATTTCTCCGGCGCTGACCATCTCATGATACATGGCGACCAAAACATATTTGCCTAAATAGCCGCCTTCTTCAAGCGGATGCTTGCGCAGCGCGTCCATCACGGGTTTGCCGCTTCGGATCTCCGTCATCACCTGGCGCGCCAAAGTCAACCATTCAGATTTGATGGTGTGAGTCGTTGCCCAGGCTTGCTGCTTTTCGGATCTCATTACACTTCCCCGGGCGTGATGCGCGTGCCGATGTGCAGGAGCGGCCTGCTCTGAGATTGAAAAGATGCGCTGATTCCTTCTTTGGAGAACATAGGCGAAAATTATACCCGTTATAATGTTGGCGTGGACACAACCATCGTTCAACGCCTGCTCGCCCTCAACCATCAGTTTTACACGGATCATGGCTGCGAATTTTCTGCGACGCGTGAACGCCTGCAAACGGGCGTGATGCGAGTGCTTGACTCTTTACGCGGCAACGAATCGATCCTGGATCTTGGATGCGGCAACGGCGAGCTGGCGCGCACGCTATCGCGACGCAATCACTCCGGCTCGTATCTGGGCCTCGACTTTAGCCTGCCGCTGCTCAATGAAGCTGGCCGCGAGCCTTTTACTTTTCCCGTTAAATTCCTGGCGACGGATATTACAGCCGGAAACTGGCGTTCCAAACTTCCGCCATCCACTTTTAATTTGATCTTTGCTTTCGCAGTGTTTCACCACATTCCGGGCTTTGAACTGCGCCTGAACATTATCAGGGAAATTCACAATTCGCTCGAGCCGAACGGACACTTCATCCACTCCAACTGGCAATTCCTGAACAGCCCCCGCTTGAAAGCAAGAATCCAGCCATGGGATGCAATCGGCCTAACCGACCAAGACGTTGATCCAAACGATTATCTGCTCGATTGGAAGCGCGGCGCACCCGGTTTGCGCTACGTCCATCATTTTGATGAGGCCGAGCTGGCCGAGCTGGCCAAAGCCAGCAGATTTGAGATCATAGAAATGTTTTGTTCGGACGGAGAAAATCAAAGATCAGGTCTCTATCAAATTTGGAAGAAGGCCTGAGGAGAGAAAATGTTGACCGCCATTACCCGTGAAGTCAGCCCCGCCATCAACGAATGTGAGTTGACCAATCTCGAGCGCGAGCCGATCAATTACGAACGTGCCTGCGAACAACACAAGCAATATGTGACCGCCCTGTACTCGCTTGGTTTGGAAGTCCAAACCCTGCCTGCCGACTCGCACCTGCCCGATTCGGTTTTCGTCGAAGATACGGCTCTCGTGCTGGACGAGTGCGCGGTCATCACCCGCCCCGGCGCGGACTCGCGCAAGCCGGAAATTGATTCAATTATCAAAGTTCTCACACCCTACCGCAAACTTTTTCAAATCAAAGCGCCTGCCCGTGTGGACGGTGGCGACATCCTGCGTGTGGGCAAAAAGATTTATGTTGGCCTGTCCACCCGAAGTGACCATAATGCCATTGAGCAGATGCAGGAATATTTGCGGCCTTATGGCTATGAAGTCAAAAGCGTGACCGTAACTGGTTGCCTACACCTCAAATCTGCCGTTACGCAGGTTACAGAAGATACTTTGTTGATCAATCCTGAATGGGTGGGCAAGGACCACTTCAGCGGAATGAAATTCATCGAGATCGATCCGTCCGAGCCGTACGCGGCTAACGCGGTTATGATCGGAGAAACCATTATTTATCCGACATCCTTCCCAAAGACACAAAAGCGACTGGAAGCGGCGGGCATCCACATGGTCATGGTTGATGCGGATGAACTTGCCAAGGCCGAAGGCGCGGTGACGTGTTGTTCGCTGATCTTTAAGTCATTCTGACCTTGACTGTAGGCAAGCCGAAATCACGGATATAAAAAGCAAAGAGGCCAGACTCTTTACAGAACTGGTCTCTTTGCTTGGAATGCCCTTGATGAGCAAACAGAAATATCTCTACGCTGGCGGGGTTTCTTTTTTCTCTGTCGTCTCGCTCGGATACTGAGCGGGAGTCTCAACTGGAGTCTCTTTTGGAGTCTCCTCTGGTTGCTGGGAATTCTTTTTGATTTCCTTGCGTTTTAATTTCTGTTCTTTCTTCTTTTTCTTTTGTATCTCTTTCTGACGTTTTTCGTATTGATAATTTACTTTAGCCAATGTTCCATTCCTTTCTTAGGCAGACAATTGAGTGGGTTTATTGAAAACATTATAGCACCCTGCAAGATGGCGAAATGACTTTTTGGGGTATCCACCCCACTGGATGATCTGGCTCAATAATGAATCAATATGCCGGGGTTCAACTTGTCGGATTGATATCTTTCCCCGCGTTTCAACGTTTGGTTTGAAACCTACTCCTGGTTAAATAACGCTTAGCAAAGACACATCTTGTTCTAAGCTTGTCAGAGTAAGATTTCGCTCGCTACTGGAGGCAAAATGAAAAGATTTACCTTTGTAATACTTATGCTCGTCTCTGCTCTAATGTTGTCGTCCTGCTCATTGGGAATAAAGAAAATGCTTGGCATGGCTCCGACCGCTCAACCGACCAAAGTCAAAACTGCCAAACCGGCAGCCAACGCAAACGCCGTCAGCATCACAAGCGCAAACTTCACGCCGCACACCCTGGATGTAGCCGCTGGCACAACTGTCAGCTGGACCAACAACGACACTGCGCCGCACTCTGTTACGTCGGATAAGGCTGGCATCTTCGATAGCGGTCCCATTAATCCCGGTGCCTCTTTCACTTTCACCTTTGCTCAAGCTGGCACATTTCCGTACCATGCAACTGGCGAAGCCAACATTCTCTCAGGCACGATTATTGTGAAATAGTAAACCTAAAATCGTCTCTCCAAAATTGGAGAGACGATTTTTTATTGGCATTCAGGATGATAAAATATCCGCATGGGAATTCTTTATCTTGTTGCCACGCCGATCGGCAACCTCGAGGACATGTCGCCGCGCGCGATTCGCATTTTGCGCGAGGCCAGTCTCATCGCCGCCGAAGATACGCGTCATACGGGGATTTTGCTCAAGCACTTCGACATTTCCACTCCCGCCACAAGTTATTTTGAACATAACAAACTGACCAAGCTTGATTCCATTCTTGCCAAATTGCAGGATGGCGATGTGGCTTTGGTTTCGGATGCAGGCACACCGGCGATCAACGACCCCGGCTATGAATTGGTCAAAGCCACGCTCGCATCAGGCTTCGACGTCAAACCGGTTCCGGGACCCTCGGCCCCCATCGCCGCCCTGGCCGTTTCCGGTCTGCCCACAGACGCGTTCCTTTATCTTGGCTATCTGCCCTACAAAGCGGGCGAACGCCGCAAAGCTTTGGAGCAGATTGAAAACCAGCCTTACACTTTAATCTTTTTGGAGACGCCTCATCGCATCGTTGAATCGCTTGAAGATATTTTGTCCACGCTTGGGGATCGCCGCATTTGTGTGGGACGTGAAATGACCAAGATGTTCGAGGAATACTGGCGCGGAGGAGTCGGCGGCGCGCTGGAACATTTTTCATCACAGCCCGCGCGCGGAGAATTCACGCTGGTGGTTGAAGGAAAGTTGAAGGAAGTAAATGAAAAGTGGGAAGAAGAAAAACTGCTGCGTGCAATTAAGAAAGAGTTGAAATCCAGAAAATCCGCAAAAGAAATTTCTGCCGAATTGGCGGAACAATCGGGTTGGTCAAGGCGGGAAGTGTATAAAAGAGTGGCTGAAAATCATTCTTAGTTTGCTATAATCAAAGCATGAACAAGATCAAAATCAAAGTGCCGCGCAAGGAATTGGCTGAGTTCTGCCACAAGAATCACATCCGAAAGCTGGCTTTTTTCGGCTCGGTATTGCGCGATGATTTTGGCCCAGACAGCGATATTGATATTCTGGTCGAGTTCGAACCCGGGAAAATGCCGGGGTTCGCGTTTTTTGCCATGCAAGAGGAATTGAGTAAAATCTTTGGCCGCAAGGTGGACCTGAACACAGTTGGTTTCCTGAGTAAATATTTTCGCGATGAAGTTGTTCGCGAGGCAAAGGTTGAATATGTCGAGGCGTGATGTAAAGATTTTTCTACAACACATGCTTGAGCATGCCCAAAAAGCAGTTGAACTTTCGCAGGATCGAAAGAGAAGCGATCTTGACGAAGATCTTACCTTTAATCTGGCTTTGACTCGCCTGATTGAAATAATCGGGGAGGCTGGCAATCGCGTCCCGGAAGAGTTCCAGGAAATGCACCCTGAAATTCCATGGACAGAGATTATCGGAATGCGAAACCGGTTGATCCATGGTTACGATGAAGTGGATTTCAATTTTCTATGGAGCGTCATTCAAAACGACCTGCCAATATTGATTGAACAGTTGGAAAACATTCTTTAAGAACTTGGAGACTTTCATGACCGACAAAGACGAAACTAAGAAACCTGAAGAAGAAAAGAAAGAAGAGAAGCCGAAGGTCGTTGATAAGCTGGTTGAGACCAAACACTCGATCAAGATCAATGGCAAGGAGATCAAGTACACTGTCATTACCGGGACGATGGTGATGAAGGAAGAAACCCCCGACCGCGAAAAAGAGTCCGAGGGCGAAAAGCCGCGCGCCCAGATTTTCTTCGCGGCTTACACCAGGGATGATGGGGACGAAAAAGCCAAACGCCCGCTGACCTTTTCCTTTAACGGCGGCCCCGGCTCCTCGTCCGTGTGGATGCATCTCGGGTTGCTCGGTCCGCGCCGTGTGGTTTTGGAGGACGATGGCAATTTGCCAAAGCCTCCATTCAAGTTGACCGATAACGAATATTCCCTGCTCGATGAAACCGACCTGGTTTTCATCGATCCGATGAGCACCGGCTATACTCGTCCGGTGGATGGCGAGAAACCCAAAGAGTGGCACGGCTTTGGCAAGGACATTCAACTGGTCGGCGACTTTATCCGTTTGTACACCACGCGTTACGCGCGCTGGCTCTCGCCCAAATTTTTGATCGGCGAATCGTATGGCACCACGCGCGCGGCGGGACTCTCCGGCTATTTGCAGGAGCGCCACGGATTGTATCTCAACGGCATCATGCTCGTATCCGCCGTGCTGGATTTCACCACACTTGACTTTACGGTTAATAACGAAGTTCCGTACGTAGTGTATCTGCCTGCTTACGCCGCGGCGGCCTGGTATCATCACAAGCTCAAAGTCCGCAGGCCGTTGCAAACCCTGTTAAAAGAAGTGGAGAAATTCGCCCTAGGCGAATATGCCAGCGCGTTGCTCAAAGGCGGCACGCTCACCAAACGCGAGCGCGCACAGATCATCGAGAAGATGGCGCGTTACACCGGTCTCTCGGCGGAGTTCATTGAACGCAGCAATTTACGCATCAACGACCAGCATTTCTTCAAGGAACTCCTGCGCGAGCGCGGACAAATCATCGGCCGCCTCGACAGCCGCCTTCTTGGCCGCGACCGCCTCGGCGTCACAGATAAACCCGAATACGATCCGCTTCTGACAAATGTCCAAGGACCATACACCGCTGCGTTCTATGATTATGTCCGCACTGAACTCAAATTTGAAACAGACCTGCCTTATGAAATTCTGAGCGACTTTGTTCATCCGTGGTCATTCAAGGAATTCGAGGGGCAATTTGTCAACGTCGGCGAAACGCTGCGCCAGGCCATGACTTACAATCCGCATCTGAAAGTTTTTGTGGCCAACGGTTACTTCGACCTCGGCACGCCCTACTTCGCCACTGAATATACTTTCAATCACCTCGGCCTCGACGAAACCACGCGCAAAAATATCAGCATGGGTTATTACGAAGCCGGTCACATGATGTACATCCATCTGCCGTCGCTGGCCGCCTTGAAAAATGACCTCGCTGATTTTATGAAAAACGCAAGCTGATATGTTTCTCGACGACCTCGACCGCTTCAAACAACTCGATAGACAAAACATGCTGGCCGAAATTGACGGCCTGCCCGATCAATTAAAGTCCGCGTGGGATCTGGGACAGACTCAACCATTGCCAACCAGCCAGACTTCCGAAGTCTTACGGATTGTCATTGCGGGCATGGGTGACTCAGCGCTCGGTGCCGACCTTTTAGCGGCTCTCGTTTCACCGACTTGTTCCGTGCCTGTGACCGTTCACCGCGATTACGGCCTGCCCGCTTTCGCACACGGCAAAGAGACTCTCGTCATCGCATCATCCCATTCCGGGGAAACTGAAGAGACGCTCGATGCTTTGAATGCCGCACTCAAAAATGATTGTACCGTTTTCGTGATTTCCACCGGCGGAGAACTTGTCAAACGCGCCAAAGAAAAAAATATCCCGGCCTGGATTTTCAATCACAAAGGCCAGCCGCGCGCCGCGCTTGGATTTTCGTTTGGCTTGATTCTGGCTTTGTTCACAAGATTGAATTTGATTCCTGATCCATCCAAGGATGTGGACGAAGCCGTCAGCGCCATGAAAAAATCGCAGGAAAAGATCCGCGCTGAAATTCCCGCCGCGCTGAATCCGGCCAAGCGTTACGCCGGTCAACTGATGGGACGCTGGGTGACATTTTTCGCCGCGGGGATTCTCGCGCCTGTCGCGCGCAGATTCAAATATCAGATCAATGAAATCTCGAAAGCCGGAGCCAACTTCGAGGTTCTGCCTGAGGTGGATCACAATACGCTGGCCGGGACAATCCATCCCGAAGAAGTCCTGATGCCGCACACGATGAATTTATTCCTGCGCGCGCCATCCGATCATCGTCAGAATCGCAAACGTCTCGACCTGACGAAGCAGGCTTTCATGCTCGAAGGCCTGAACACGGATTTCCTCGATGCGCGCGGCGAATCGGCGCTGGCGCAAATGTGGATGATGATCCTGTTCGGCGATTACATGGCGTATTATCTGGCGATGGCTTACGGCGTGAACCCAACGCCGGTGGATGCGATTGAAAATTTCAAGAAGGCGATGAAGGAATAGACGATAGACAATAGACGATGGACTAAAGACTGCGAACACATCTCGCAGTCTTTTTGTTTGTGCCCAAAGATTTAACGGAAAGCCGCAAGGACGCAAAAAACAATAAACGCTTTGCGTCTCAGCGTCTCTGAGTTGATTTTTTCTGCGCTGAACAGTCAAGACGAAATTCTTCGGCAGAGCATTCGGTCAACAGGATGGAAATGAGAGAGTTATAATCTCTATGTAAACATCAATCATATCTTCGCAAAAAGATACTCATCTTTCTTCTTTCTGCTTTCCCAAAGAGAGGAGAAAGAAGAAAGATTTATTACCCATGCATGTTATCGGCACAGCAGGCCACGTAGACCACGGCAAATCCACACTCATCGCCGCGCTCACCGGCACACACCCCGACCGTTTGAAAGAAGAGCAGGAGCGCGAGATGACGATCGATCTCGGCTTCGGCTGGCTCACTTTGCCCCTAAACGGCGGCGAAGAGATCGGCATCGTGGATGTGCCCGGCCATCGCGACTTCATCGAGAACATGCTGGCAGGCGTCGGCGGCATTGACGCCGCGCTGCTGATCATCGCCGCCGACGAAGGCGTGATGCCGCAAACAAAAGAACATCTCGCCATTCTCGATCTGCTTCAAATCCCCGCCGGAATAATCGTCTTAACCAAAACCGATCTCATTCCAGATAACGACTGGCTCGACTTAATTGAATCTGACGTGCGGACGGCGGTCAAGGAGACCGTCATGCAAGATGCGCCCATCGTCCGCGTCTCTGCCCGGACCCGAAGCGGGCTCGACAAACTGACAGCGACTCTCGTCGAAATCCTGCGCGACAAACCCGCGCGTCCCGATCTCGGACGCCCGCGCCTGCCCATTGACCGTGTCTTCACCATGAGCGGATTCGGCGCGGTCGTCACCGGCACATTAAGCGATGGACATTTTGCGCTCGGCGATGAAATAGAAATTTTGCCTTCCGGTTTATCTGGCAGAATTCGCGGGCTCCAAACTCACAAGAAAAAAGAAGAGAGCGCTGTCGCCGGATCGCGCACGGCGGTCAACATCTCTGGCATTCCCACCGAACAAATCCAGCGCGGTGAAGTCCTGACTCATCCCGGCCAGTATCAGTCCACCCGCCGAGTGGATGCGCGCTTTTGTATGCTGAAAGATGCTTCTTCATCATTAAAACATTCCAGCGAAGTCAAAATCTTTATCGGCACGAGCGAGACGATTGCCAACCTGCGCCTGCTTGACGCGGAAGAACTTGCACCCGGAGACGAAGGCTGGATTCAGCTAGAGTTACGCGAACCAATCGTGGCTGTGCGCGGGGACCGCTACATTTTGCGTCGTCCATCACCGGGCGAGACTCTCGGCGGCGGCATCATCGTGGATGCGCAACCGAAAGGCCGCCACAAATGCTTCGATGAAGATGTGCTAAAAAGTCTGGCATCACTCGCACAAGGTTCGCCCGCGGACATTTTGTTCGAAGCCGCATTAGCTGTCGGTATCGCATCGTCAAAAGAAATTGCGGCGCGCTCGCGGCTGGAAAAAGATTCCGCTACTGATGCACTGGACGAATTATTGGAGAATGGAAAACTCATCAAAATCGATGATGAACTTTTCGCCGCGCTGCCCCACTGGAATGATCTGCATGATAAAACTTTACAAATCGTCGAAAGCTATCACAAAAATTTCCCGCTGCGACGCGGCATTCCGCGTGAAGAACTCAAGAGCAGGCTCAAATTGTCGGCGCGAGTTTTCAACGGCGTTGTTACATATTACGTAATACGTAATACGTTAGTTGAGACAAACTACTTCATCAGCATCCCGTCGCACGAAGTCCGCTTCGATAACGGCCAGCAAGTCAAGGTCCAGGCTTTGATGCGGAAGTTCGCGCAGAGTCCGTTCAGCCCACCCAGCGTCAAGGAATGTCAGGCTGAAACAGACGAGGAAATTGTCAACGCGCTGATCGAGAAAAATGAGCTGGTCGCCGTTTCGCAGGATGTGGTTTTTCGCAAGGCAGATTATGATGAAATGGTCGCAAAGATCCGCACCGCGCTGGAACAGAAAGGACAGATCAGCCTGGCCGAAGTGCGTGACCTTTTTGATACCAGCCGAAAGTATGCGCAGGCATTGCTCGAGCATCTGGATACAACCGGCGTGACAATGCGCGATGGAGATTTTAGAAAGCTGAGGAGATAATGTGCGAACGATTTACTTTAACCGTTGACCCCGCTGATCTAAAAGACGCTTTTGCGAATTATACCTTTCCCGCAAAATTTGCGCCGCGCTTCAACATCGCGCCGACGCAACCGGTGCTGGCGATCCCGAACAACGGCAAAAACAGCGCGGATTTTTTTATGTGGGGCTTGATCCCTTCATGGGCCAAAGACCCATCCATCGGGAACCGTCTCATCAACGCACACGGCGAGACGTTGGCTGAGAAGCCGTCCTTCCGCGGCGGATATAAATATAAACGCTGTTTGATTTTGGCAGATGGCTTCTATGAGTGGAAATCACAACCCGGTACAAAAACAAAAATTCCGCATTTCATCCATCTCAAGACGCACAGTGTGTTTGCCTTCGCCGGTCTGTGGGACGAGTGGCACGCGCCTGACGGCTCGACAGTCCGTTCCTGCACGATCATCACGACCACGCCCAACCAACTCATGGCGCCGATCCATGACCGAATGCCGGTGATCCTGCATCCAACCGATTACGCCCAATGGCTGGAGGCTGCGCCTCGGACTCCCGAAAGCCTGCAACCGTTAATCAAACCTTTCCCCGCCGAACTGATGGAAGCCTATCCCGTTTCGACGCTGGTGAATAGTCCGTCTGTTGACCGCGCAGAATGTGTCGTGCCCGCTTAAGTTGGGGATTGCTTCGAGCAAGAACTTCCTCACAAAGATGTGAGTGTGCTGGTTTTGACAAATTACTTTCATAAATTTGGCGTGCAGAGAACGCAGGCTTAACGTCAGGTTAGCGTTTGGCAGGCTTGCTTGACGGTCGATTTTCGGCATGTTATTATTTTTTGCGGAGAACAAATGCAGAAAAATTTCAAAGAAAAATCAACGGCTCAAACAGGGGAATCTGAGCCGAAAGAAACCTCCTTCATCCCCAAACCGAGCCGCGTTTCTAATTGGATGCAAAGCCTGATCCAAATGGGGTTGGGCGAGTCGTTGTTGCGCGCCGCAACGAATATCTTTTCAATGCTGGCAATTGTGATCGTGATCTGGCTGGCGCAGATGTATTTCCGTCAGCCGGATGCAAAAGCTCAGGGAAATGGCGGGCCGCTTCAAGGTCCGACCACGGCAGCGAACGCGCCCCTGACTACGTCATCACCGGCCCTCGATCTATCATCCTTCGGCATCCTGCGTCAAACGAATCCGCACACTAATGTCTCAACACGGGCACGGCAGGACATAACAAAATATACGGTGCAACCGGGCGACACAGTATCAGGTATTGCCGCGAATAACGGCCTTCAACCTCAAACGATATTTTCGGCGAATTACTATCTCCTGCTGGACGACCCGCATAATCTCAAGGCCGGTCAGGTATTGACCATCCTGCCGGTGGACGGCGTTTATAGGGAATGGCAGGCCGGTGAAGGTTTGAATGGAGTAGCAGCGTTTTATAAGGTGAAGCCGGAGGATATTATTAACTATCCGACCAATCACCTGGACCCGGCAACGATCGGTGATTATGCTCACCCCAACATCCAACCTGGAACGTGGATCCTTATACCTGGCGGCGTCTATCAATATCACGCGCCAGGTTCTGTGCCGCTAGGAATCAGCCGCACAAATCCGGCCTCAGCTCAGGTCGCGGGCTCTGGCTCTTGTCCACCTATAACAGGCGGTGCAGTTGGGACGGGCGCGTTTGTTTTTCCGACTGATAGGCATTATCTTTCCGGCTTCGATTATTCCACCAAGACGAATCATCTCGGCATCGATCTGGCAGCTAACCTAGGTGACAACATCTACGCGGCCGACGGCGGTGTGGTGGTGTACGCCGGGCCGAACAGCTACGGCTACGGTAACATGATCATGATTGACCACGGTACCGGCTTCCAGACACTGTACGCGCACTTGAGCGCAATCTTTGTGGAATGTGGATACAACGTAAGCCAGGGTCAAACAATCGGCGCGGCCGGTGCGACCGGTCATGCGTCTGGCCCACATCTGCATTTTGAAGTCCGCACGGCGACTGCGGTCATCGATCCGTGGGATGTTTTGCCTCCTCCGTAGGCCAGCCTTGCGAAAGGAAGTTATCTCGGCTATAATCCCGAACACTTTGGGCGTGTAGCTCAGTTGGTTAGAGCGCTACTATCACACAGTAGAAGTCAGGGGTTCGAGTCCCTTCACGCCCACCAAAAAATGGCCCAAAAAGCCTGAATCAACTCCCCCCACTTAAAACATGGGGGGATGCGATTTTAAAATCTTAAGCCTATGACTTTTACTATGGCTTATTTAATGCTTATACATTGGATGCAATATGAGAAGATGTATTCGTTGTACTGAAAGATGAAACCGAGTTCAACATTCGGAGTGAAGAAAAGGGTTATCTTCAATCCGTCTGTATAAGCTGTCAACAACAAGACATTCGGGACCGCTACGCAAATAATCCAGACTATGTAAAAGAAAGAAACCGCCTTGCACGGCAGAAGGGAAAAGATAGAGCAAGGCA
>JAKBYW010000419.1:0-2745 GCA_021840275.1 Chloroflexota bacterium
TTGCCAAATGTATACCGCACAGGTATAATGCATCGTGCTTTCGGGGTGTGGCTCAGACCGGTAGAGCGCACGGTTCGGGTCCGTGAGGTCCCGAGTTCAAATCTCGGCACCCCGACAAAACCCAACCAGGAACTGCACGGATAGGTAAGACTAGTCATCCGTGCAGTCTCCGGTAGGAAAAAGAGATAATCCGGCACCACCGGGAACCACACATCCCGTCCGCCTTCTGGATAAAAAAACGCAAAAAATAAAGAATCGTAATACTTTTGCGTTGAATCGTAATACTTTCCAACCAACCAGGAGACGCACGGATGAAAACCCAAAAGCACCAGATTACCCTTTCGCAAGCCATCAATGGCTATCTCATCGCCGCGGGGGCGCGCCATCTCAGCGTGCAGACCATCCGCGACTATAACAATTGTTCAAGAAGTTTACCGCCTATCTCGGCGATGATATCCCCATTGAAGAGATTACCCACAAGCATATCGAAGGCTTCTTCACAGCGCAAACCAGGGTCAGCAATAAGACCCTGCTCAATTATCACACCGGTCATTCATCGCTTTGGACTTTGGCTTTGCGTGAACATATGTGTCCAGAACTGCATGAGAAAATCTTGGTCGCTCCCTTCATTGGGAGCGTGGATTGAAACTCGCAAGTGCGCGTCTTTGCGGCCTTCGCAGCATGTCGCTCCCTTCATTGGGAGCATGGATTGAAACATGAGGCGGCGTTTTTGTTTTCATACTATCGGGACTTTCGCTTTGTACGCAAAACCTTGAAATTACGCAAAAAACGGGCCTAAATTCGATGTTTTTGGCGGTTTAATATACGGGTTTTCACCATCAAGCGAAAGTCCTGACCATTTCAGCCAAGATGTACTGGCTCCCAAAGGGAGAAGGGAATGCGCGTGGGTTTGGTTCTCCTTCGTGCTCTTTGTATCCTTTGTGGTTAGAGGGTTTTCATTCCCTTCAGAATCTCTTCGGCTTTATCAATTCTAACCACTTTTTCCGCCGCCATCTGCGCGGCTACTTTTTCAATCATATCACCCGTCGCGCCCGCAGCGATGGCAACCTGACGTGCATGCAGGGACATGTGTCCGCGCTGGATGCCTTCGGTGGCGAGGGCGCGCAAGGCGGCCATGTTCTGTGCCAAGCCAACAGATACAATAATTTCAGCAAGTTCATTAGCGGTTTTCACGCCCATCAATTTGACTGCGGCTTGCGCGGCCGGATGGACTTTGGTTGCGCCGCCGATGATTCCGACTGCCATCGGCATTTCGAGCGTGCCGACCAGATTTTCGTCCGCGTCTTTATTCCACGTTGAGAGCGAAGTGTATTTGCCAGAACGCGCCGCGTAAGCGTGCGCGCCCGCTTCAATGGCGCGCCAGTCGTTGCCGGTGGCGATGACCACCGCGTCCACGCCGTTCATGATGCCTTTGTTATGTGTCGCGGCGCGGTATGGATCAACAGCCGCAAAAGCATATGCGGCGATAATTCCATCACGGACGGTTTCGCCTGTGTATGTGTAGGGGCGACCTTCATGGTCGCCCTGGGCGGGGACAAGCCCCGCCCCTACGATAAATTCCAATTCTTTGACGGGAATGGTGCAACGCGCGCGCGCAAGGCGGCGATCTGCAAGATTCGACAAAATTCGCAGATGGACATGTCCGCCAGTGATAGATTCCACGCGAGGCGCAAGTTTTTCACAGGCCGTGTTGACCGCGTTGGCTCCCATCGCGTCGCGCACATCATAAATGAGATGAACGACGAGAAAAGCGCCGATAGGCGATTCCTCGATGATGCGGACTTCTAAATCCCGCGCGCCGCCGCCGAATTTTTTCAAGACAGGGTCAATTGAATTTGCTTCGGCTAGAAGTTCGGCTTTGTGTTCGTAGATTTTGAGTTTGGCTTCTTCTAAATTGGTGACGTTGATGATCTGCATTTGTCCGATCATGAGTGGATCGGTGGTGGTGGCGGTGAATCCGCCGCCGGCGCGGGCGAGTTTAGCCATGAAGGATGCACCCGCCACGACAGATGGTTCTTCGATTGCCATGGGCACAAGTACATCGCGTCCGTTCACTTGAAAATTCAGGCCGATGCCGAGCGGGAGGGCGTGCGTGCCGATGGCATTTTCCACCATGTGGTCGGCAGCCTCAGCGTTGAGTCCGCCGTTTGTGGCATAGACCGTTAACAGGTCCGGGGAAAGAGCCGCCGCGCCAGCCAGTTTGGCGCGTCGTTCGTCCAAAGTCAAATTGTAGAATCCAGTAATGCGAGATGAGGTCATGTGTCCCTTTCAGATTGTAGATTTACATTGTACGGGCGTCTTCTGCCAAAATCTATCAATTTTTATGAAACTGTTATAATCACGGCGAGGTGTCTTTATTATGCTCTTGACGCGCGAACAGTTACAGGAACGTCTTATTGCGTTGCACCGTGCCAGCCTGGAATTGGTGAAAGATGTTTCGCTCGATCATCTTTTGGAACGGATCGCAACGCAGGCATGTGAGCAGGCCGAAGCGCGTTATGCGGCTTTGGGCGTGCTCGATGATAAGGGGAAACTCAAAAACTTCATCTCGGTCGGGATGACGGAAGACCAAATAAAACGAATCGCTCACCCGCCCGTAGGGCATGGCTTGATAGGCGAATTGATGGACACAGAGTCGCCTCTGCGTGTGCCCGTCATTCAGGATCACCCGCATTCAGTGGGGTTCCCGGCGAATCATCCTGAAATGACTTCGTTTCTGGGCGT
>JAKBYW010000420.1:0-2738 GCA_021840275.1 Chloroflexota bacterium
CAAGCCTCATCTGGCAAGGAAGGTCTGATCCTTGCCTTGCGTGAACGCCCCGAAGCCATCATCATGGATCCAGTTATGGATGATTTGCCGGGGGAGGAATTTGCCACGCGCCTGCGTTCTGACGTGCGTACGGCCAGCGTCCCTTTGATTGCTCTTAGCAGTGACCCACAGCCTGCCCGCATCCGCTCTTGCATGGACGCAGGATTCAATGAATATCTGGTCAAGACCTTACAGGTCATTCCCGCGCTGATCGAAGCCGTAAACCGATTGAGCGGCGATACTGCCGTTGCTATCAAAGAGGGCGGATTGCTGATGGTTTTTCTTAGCGCCAAAGGCGGGATTGGCACTTCGTCACTATGTGCCAACATTGCGATGAACATCGCGCACAGTCAGCCCGAGGCGCGCGTCGCTGTGGCCGATATTGTCCTGCCCATCGGCTCGATTGCAGGGATCGTCGGCTACGAAGGCACTCAGAACCTCTTTACGATTGCCGAGCTGCCTGCTTCAGAAACAACCCCCGAATTTTTCCGTAAAAATCTGATCCCCATGAAGAATTGGCATTTCTACCTGCTGGCCGGTTCGCCAGATCCTGAGCATAGTAACCAGCTCAAAGTTGGACGGATCGCCGATATCGTCCACGCGCTTAAAGCATCCTATGATTTCGTCTTGCTCGATCTGGGACGCACATTGTCGCGTTTTAGCCTGCCTCTCATCGAGCGTGCCGACTTGATAGTGATGGTCGTCAGTACTGATCAAAGTACAGTCATGCTGACAAAGACAGTCTGGGAATATCTCCATTCCAAAGGCGTGCTGGCATCCTCCATATACGCTATTTTGAATCGCGCGGTCGGCCTGGAAGGATTGACCAAGACTGAGGCCGAAAAGGTTATTGGCATTGAGATTAAGACAACCATGCCATATCTCGGCAGTGATTTTTCTTTGGCGAACAACCTGCATCAGCCGATTGCGTCGAAATTTCCACAAGCCACAGCCTCGATTGTGTTAGAAAAAGCCTCGCAGCAAATGGTCGGTATGGCGCGCCGTTTGTTATGAATAATACGAGGAGCTAAAAAGATGGATATTGAATTCGACAAAAAGGGCAAGTTCTTCACCAACGTAGTGACGAAGATCTCCGTGCCCGCTACAATCCAAACCACCAGCCAGCGACTCCCGGAGTCTCACGTTTATCGGATTCCGCTCTTGGAAAGCTCAAGCGCTTTTTAATTGACAGCCTTGCGCGCGGTATTGAAAGCGAAGATGTTTCGTTTGACCACCGCCGTGAACTTATCTAACTGCATTTGAAGGATGTCTACGAACAGGCGCGTGTCAGCCTGCCCGCAGATATTCAGAAATCCATCTTTCAAGATGTGATAAACGATGGATGGCGTGGGATGGGGATCTTCTTCTGCTATAATCAGCCCACGAGGACTGCATGGATACCCGCTCTCAAATCACTCTCCGCACCAAGAAACTTGGCGTTTTGATTCGTGATGCACGCATGGCAGCGCGGCGCAGCATTGATGAATGCGCCAAAGCCATCGGCGTGACCAAAGGCATCTTCCGCGCCTACGAAGAAGGCCGCCGCGCTCCTTCCCTGCCTGAGCTTGAGATACTTGTTTATTATCTCAACCTGCCCATCGATCATTTTTGGGGCAAATCGTCCATTTCAAGCGAGGCCCCGCCCACCGAGCCAATCGACCTGCCGCAGCTGGTTGAATTACGCCAGCGCATGATTGGCGCCTTACTCCGGCAGGAACGTAATCACGCCAGCATTTCCATTAAGGCGCTGACGCAGGAAACCGGTATTAGGGGCGCGCGTATCAAAGCCTATGAACTTGGTGAGCGTCCGATTCCCTTGCCGGAACTGGAAGCGTTGCTGGTTGTCCTGGGCAGCCGCATCGAAACTTTCTTCGACCAGAGCGGCCCGGTTGGCGAATGGATGACAGACCAAAAAGCCACTCAACAATTCCTGGAATTGCCCAGGGAATTGCAGGCTTTCGTTTGCCAGCCAGTCAACCGTCCCTATCTTGAACTGGCGCTAAAGCTCAATTCCATGCCCACTGACAAATTGCGCTCGGTGGCCGAAGGCTTGCTCGATATTACGTTGTGACATTACTGCACAGCAGAAGAATTGATAACAATGACCACTGTGGAAGAACTTCAGAAATTATCGCAAACAGGGAAATTGACCTTTGAAGCAGGCCAATACGAAACCGCCGCAAGCGCATTTGAAAGCGCGGTAAAAGGCTATGCGGCGCTCGACGACCAGATCAACGCGGCCGAGATGAAGAACAACATGAGCGTGGCGCTCCTGCAGGCCGGAAAAGCACAGGAAGCCCTGGCTGCTGCATTAGGCACCGATGAAGTCTTTGCCAATAGCCAGGACCTCAAGCGTCAGGGCATTGCAGTGGGCAACCAGGCCGCCGCGCTCGAAGCGCTCAAACGCAATGACGAGGCTCTCGCGGCTTATGAACGCTCTGCTCAACTCTTCGCGGATGCGGGCGAAGGTGACATGCGTTCGATGGTGCTCAAATCTGCGGCGGCCATTAAATTCAAAAGAGGCAAGGTCGCCGACTCCGCTTTCAAGATGATCGGCTCGCTCGAAGCCAAAGACAAGCCATCCATCTTCGAACGCATTCTGAAATTTTTCCTGCATTTCCTGCAAAGATGATCACGGCCACTCCTTCGGCTTCGCTGAGGGCAGGCTTGCTGGTCCGCCCGGCGGTTTATGAAGATCA
>JAKBYW010000421.1:0-2731 GCA_021840275.1 Chloroflexota bacterium
GCCTAATCCGACCTACCAACTAGGCGTAGGGCCTGCAACGCTGCTGACAACCGGACCTGTGTTGATAATCATTGCGTGGTGGTTCATATCCAAATGCTGGCAGGCAGATTGGCTGCAAAAATTGGCTGTCTTCGGCGCATTGACTGGATTTCTTGTCGTCGGCTTGATCATCAGCGCAAAGATTGGCGGGGGCGGCGATCTCCACAATTTGGATATGTACTTGGCGGTTCTCATTCTGATTACCACGCTTGGACTCATGACTTTATTGCGCCATGATCAGTTGCATCCGGAAAAATGGCCGTTGGGGATTCAAGCCATGCTATGTATTCTCTTGATTGTGCCCGCGATTTCGTTTACGCCCTTTTCATCTTATGCGGATGCCTCGTCAACGAGAAACCTGTCAATCCCCGCAAAAATTTCCCAAACCCTCGATACGATTCGAACTGAAGTTGCGCGCGCCGCTTCCAATGGAGATGTGCTCTTCATGGATCAGCGCCAACTGATTGCATTCGGTTATATAAATCCGGTTCCGTTCGTGCCTGAATACGAGAAGAAATACATGATGGATCAGGCGATGGGGAGCGATGCCAATTATTTCAAACAATACTATCGGGACCTTGCTCGTCATCGTTTCAGCCTGATCATCACAGAGCCTCTCAGACTGAAACTCCAAGGCGCGGAGGATGCGCCGTTTTCAGAAGAAAATGATGCCTGGGTGCGCTGGGTCTCAAGACCGACACTCTGCTTCTATAAACCGATCTTTACTGATCCGCAAAATAACGTTCAATTGTTGGTGCCACAGTCGAACATTGATTCGTGTTCCAAATATTTGACCGGAGAGTAAACTTGAATTTGCCTTATTTGCTGCCTCGCCTGGTCCGACATTTTTTACCGGAACGCCTCACGCGTTTTCTTTTGCTTCGTTCGCTTGTCATCCGTCCCGGACTTGAAACCACCGATCCGCAGGCCGCTGTCAGCCGCTACGTAGATTTATTAAACGGTCGTCGCCAAACGCTCGAGGGGCAGCGGGTACTCGTCTTCGGTTATGGCGGACGATTCGACATCGGCATCGGTCTGCTCGAATCGGGTGCGGGACATGTTGTGTTGTGTGACAAATTTGCTCCGCCGGATGAGCCGCACAACGCGGCGCTTCTCGAAAAATATCCGGCGCATCTTTTTCTGGACGAAGGCCGGACTCGCCCGCGCCCCAAGCGGATGACTCTGCTCCAGGCCGACATCCGCGACGTGCATCTCGCTGACGATTTTCCGCCGTTTGATGTGGTGGTCAGCAGTTCAGTCTATGAGCACCTCGACGATGTGGACGGTATCACGCGCGCGCTTGCTTCGCTGACCAAACCCGATGGTATTCAAATTCACTTCGTTGATCTGCGCGATCACTTTTTCAAATATCCATTTGAGATGTTGAGTTATTCTGAAAAAACGTGGTATGGATGGTTGAACCCGACCAGCCATCACAACCGTTCTCGTTTGTGGGATTATCGCTGCGTCTTTGAAAAATATTTTGATGTCATTGAGATCGAAGTCACAGCGCGCGACGAAGCCGCGTTTGAAAAGGCCCGTCCGCGTATTCGTCCCGAATTTATCAGCGGAAATATCCAGGACGACAGTGTGACATTGATCCGCGTGCTTGCCTCCAAACCGCGTAATAAATGAACCATGAACTTCGTTGTTGGGACGTTTATGTATTTTGAGATTAAGGCTATGTAATCCCAATGTCAAAATTACTATCTCCTTTCTTTAGTAAAGGCCGCCTTAATTTCGCACTGCTAATTGCCTTCCTCGTGATCAACGGGTTGGTGCTGGTCAATGCAACTTTGCATGATCCGGCTGTTGAATACGATGCAAGCGATCACCTGACGATCATTAAATATTTGGCACAGAATGCTCAATGGCCAACCGCTGAGCAAACGAATGAATTTTTCTCCCCGCCGCTTCCCTATCTGCTCCCGGCGCTTGTCCTGCGGATGCACCTGGTCGGTGCGACGGGCGCAGCCAAGTTTGCACAATTGATCAATGTCGGCCTGTCACTCCTGCTGACTTTTTTTCTGCTCAAACTCTGTGACCAATTGGATGATGACAATGCCCGGCTCAAGTTTATGGCATTGGCATTGCTTGGCATCCTGCCCGTTTATTATCGGACGTTTGCTTTTGTGCGCGGCGAGCCTTATGTTGCAACGTTTGCCGTGCTGTCCACATACCAAGCCTTGCGCCTGTTCTCGGCTCAGAAAAAACTTGTCCATGCCCTGATACTTGGGGTTGAGCTTGGCTTGCTGATCCTTTCGCGTCAATGGGGATTCTTCCTTTTTCCTGCGATTGGAATTCTGGCTGCCTTGCTGGCTTGGAAAGAAAAGCGCTTTACTCTGATCGGCTGGACAACCGTAAGCTTTATAGTTGCTTTTGTCGTTGGCGGATGGTTTTATCTATTGCTTTTTCGGCAATATGGAACTGTATCTGCCTTCAATAAAACTCCGGCTGACAGTTTTTCTTTTTCCAACCAGCCCCTTACTTTTTATACCGGCACAGGAGATCGACTCTTATTCCGAGATCCTGTTCGTCCGGCATTTGTTAATCAGTTCTTTCCCATTTTTTACGCTGACACATGGGGAGATTATTGGATGTACTTCACGATTTACGGACGTGATAAACGCAATGGCGAATTGTTGTCGGGCGTTTCTTTGTTGAATGCAGTTCAATCAAATCCGCAAGTGAG
>JAKBYW010000422.1:0-2725 GCA_021840275.1 Chloroflexota bacterium
TTTCGTTGCATCCTTCCTCATCTGGGCGACAAAAGATCAAGCCTTTAATCTTGTCGGCATGATGAGCAGTTCTTTGGTCAGCGCCACGCCGATCGCGCTGGCCGCCTTATGCGGAGTCATCAGCGAGCGCGCCGCGGTGGTTAACATCGCCATCGAAGGCATTATGCTGATTTCCGCGCAGACGGGCGTGGTATCGGCTACAATTTCACACAATCTGTGGGTCGGCCTCGTCGTTGCCATTCTGACTGGCGGCGTGATCGCCGCACTTCACGCTCTGCTTGTCATCCGTTTCAAAGTGGACCAGATCGTCAGCGGCGTTGCCATCAACATCTTTGCCACCGGAGCGACATCATTCATCTCGTCCCGTTATCTTGAGAAGAACATTGACGGGCTGAATAACTCCGGCACTTTCCAGACCATCACCATTCCACTGCTTTCCAAAATTCCCATAATCGGACCGGTCTTTTTCCAGGATAACATCATTGTTTATTTGATGATCATACTGGTTGTGGTCGTACACATCCTGCTGTTCTACACCCCCTGGGGTCTTCGTACTCGTGCAGTGGGCGAACATCCCAAAGCGGCAGATACGCTCGGCATCAATGTTTATCTGATGCGCTACGTGAACGTCATCATCGGCGGCATGATCGCCGGACTGGGCGGCGCCTACTTCACCATCGGCTCGGTGGGACGCTTCGATCAGGACATGACCGCCGGAAAAGGCTTCATTGGTCTGGCTGCCATGATCTTCGGAAAATGGAGTCCGATCGGAGCATTTTCTTCATCGCTGATTTTTGGCTTCGCGGATTCGATTCAGGTCAAGATGCAAATCCTGGGCGTGAACATCCCCTCCGAGTTCCTGCAAATGACCCCCTATATCGTAACCATGATCGTGCTGACCGGCCTCATTGGACGCGCCTTGCCGCCCGCCGCCGATGGCATGCCATACGAAAAACAATAAATTCATTCGCATCCTTTCTGGGCGAGGAGCCGGGCCACCGGCTCCTTCTTTATTTCCCCGCGTGTACGATCTTCGCCGCCAATAGGATAAAGTGGGGGTACGTTTTTTTTGCAGTTTATAATAGAATTCAACCAATCAATTGATAGGAGGATCCCATGCGTAAATTTCCCCTTGCCCTTGCAGGCATTGCCATCATCTTAGCCATACTGGCCTGCAACCTGCCGTCCAACAATTCGAATCAGCAAACCCCCGACGCCATCATGACCGCCGCGGCGCTGACCGTGCAGGCGCAACTTCCAGCCACGGTTCCGCCAGCGCCGGTGACTGCGCCACCCGCCCAGCCGCCCACCGCCACCTTCACCTCGGTGCCTATCCCAACACTTCCACCTTCGGCCACGCCAACATCCAATTGCAACGCCATGCAATTTGTCACCGATGTGACGATTCCCGATGGGACCATCATGACGCCCGGACAAAACTTCACAAAAACATGGCGGCTAAAAAATGTTGGCACCTGCACATGGACCACGTCGTATGCGATCGTATTTTCCAGCGGCAATTCGATGAACGGTCCAGCAACCCAGGCTCTAACGGGAAATGTTAACCCTGGCCAAACAGTGGATATTTCGGCCAACCTAACCGCTCCTGGCAGCAATGGTGATTACACGGGCTACTGGAAACTACGCGATGGTTCCGGTGTGCTGTTTAACCAGTTCTATGTGCAGATCAAAGTTCAAAGCCCTCCGACCGCTACCAATACCCTGCCTCCTGCCATTGCTCAAGCCGCGCTGACCAGCGTTGGCAGCGAGGATGGCTACGTCGACTCAAGCGGCGTAGTCAACCCCAATCCCAATGTGGGCGATGACAGCAGCAACAAAACTTTGGAAGCATTCCTCAGTTTTGACATGTCCGCCATTCCGTCAGGCGCGGTCATTACCAAAGTTGTTGTGGACTTCAGTTCCTATGACACACTCGGCAATCCATTCACCATCTCAGATGGCTGTCTGCGAGCCTATGTTCAAAATTACGGTGCGCTCGACGCTGGCGACTTCTTCCCCGGTGATCCAACCGGCGCAGTCATTCGCTGGTGCGGCGCCGGCGAATTAAGCGCCGCCACCGACACCCCTGATATGATCAGCGTAGTTCAAAGCAAGGTAGGTTCTTCGCGCTTGCAATTGCGCCTGCAATTTCGGACGCCCACCACAAATGGCAACGGCGTCGCAGACGTGGTCCGCTTTGGAAATGTCAAACTGACCGTAACCTACCATTAGATCCGGCACATATACTTTCATTCAAATAAGCGCCCGACAACAAATGTCGGGCGCTCTTTAGTGTAGTACTTACGCAAAATCGTGTACATTCACCGTCAAGTCGCCAAGTATTTTGAGAGTACACCAGGTTTTCGTGGCGTCATTTGAAAAATCTTGGCGTTCTCCGTGTCTTGACGGTTATTTCTGCGTAAGTCCTGTATTGGTGAGAAGGTGGTGTGGCAATTTCCAGCCTCTTTTTACTCATCATAGCGAATCGGCTCAACATCTCTCTTCGCGCCGTCTTTCTTTTTTCTTTCCCTCGCATAATAAAACGTCTCACGTAATTGCGCCGTGAGCAGGCCCGATTCGCGGTACCCCATTCTCGTTCCATGAAATTGCATGAACCTGAACCAAAATATCGAAACCAGATTTTTTAACAACACGCGTTCACGTGCCGCGTGCCACAAGTCGCTCAAAATATTCGAAATCGTCAGGCGCACAAAATCATAATAAT
>JAKBYW010000423.1:0-2705 GCA_021840275.1 Chloroflexota bacterium
CCGGATGAAGGGCTGGCCGCTTCGGGTCCGGACTTGAGGCGGGTTCACATCCTAAAAGTTGATCCGCTCTTTTTCGATCACCAATGGACGGCGTATCACCTGCGTGTAAATCGCTCCGATATATTCGCCCATAATACCCAGGAAAATTAATTGAACTGAGCCGAGAAAGAAGAGACCGATAACAGCCGGGGCAAGCCCAACTGAAAATTGTTGCCAGAAAATCAGTTTGTAAATGAGATAGGCCAGCCCCACAAGAAAACTGAGCAGGGCAGCGAAGAAGCCAAGCATCGTGGCGAGGCGCAAGGGAATTTTTGTATATCCTGTGAGTCCCAGCATGGCGAGGTCGTAAAGCGTATAAAAATTATTCTTGCTGATCCCACGCTTGCGGCGCGGTTGTGTGAATTCAATTTGCGCCCGCTCGAAACCAAGTTCTGCTATCAGGCCGCGAAAGTACGGATACGGATCGTTCAAGTCGCGGATGATGTTCATGACTTCGCGATCATACAATCCGAAGCCGGTGAAATTTTCAATGAGCGGAACTTCCGACAGCGCCCTCAGCGCACGATAATAAGCGGTTCGCAATGCGTAGAAAATCCAGGATTCCTCACTGCGGGTTTTAACACCGATTGCCACCTTGTAACCTTCTTCCCACTTCTGAATGAAATCCGGGATTCGTTCCGGCGGGTCTTGCAGGTCAGACGCCATGCCGATCACGGCGTCGCCGGTTGTTTGAAGGAGCGCATGATATGGCGAGCGGATGTGTCCGAAGTTGCGCATGTTAACGATGACTTTCAAATTTGTGTCGTTTTGCGCCAGCTTCCTAAGAATGTTTACGCTTTGGTCGCTGGATGCGTTGTCAATGACGATATGCTCGTAATCGTATTTCAGGTTCGTCATCACGGCGCGGATGCGCTGACAGAGTTCTTCAAGATTTTCCTCCTCGTTGTAACAAGCCGTGACGATGCTGATCTTTTTCATTTCGTCTCCTACAGACCGCGGCCGGATAATTGTCTGCGTAGTTTTTCGTCCCGATTGTAAAGGCTGTCCACCGCATCCACCATCAGTGGAGCGTCGGCTTTACAGTCTTTTGCCAACATCTGATCATTGAGCAATTCGCGGCAGGAGAGCTGCCCTTTTTGAAGGGGAATGGCCAGGTAATAATCGTCTGAAGTCAGTAAGTGTCCTGCGGGGAGATCTCGTTTTGCATAGACACCTCGCACCAGGGATGTCAGATAATCGATTTCCTTCTGGGGCGAATGCGCTTTTTCGGTGCCGGGCGCGCCGCACATTTCACGTGCTTTTTGGAAAGCCTGGAACCATTCTGCGATCTGTTCGGGCGTGGAGCAATACGGGGAGAAAGGTCGGTCGTCTGTCTTGATGTCAATGTGGCGTTCAAATGTCCTGGCACCTTTGGCATAGGCGATCAGCATGGAAGAACTCCAGTCATGATATTCATGTGTCGAAAAGCCGATGATATGTCCGGGATAACGATTGCGCAGAAAGTCGATCTGGTTAAGTTGTAATTCATTATCCTCACTTGGATAAAGCGAAACGCAATGGTTGATTGCCAGTGGAATATTGCGATTCTCGAAGAACGTTACCATGTCGTCCATATCTTTCAAGGATGACCCGCCGGTGGAAACCAGGACAGGCTTGTGGGTTTTAGCAATCTTCTCGAGCAGCGGCCAATCTGCGATATCGGAACTGCCAACTTTGATGATCTCGATTCCAAGTTCCACGCACAATTCCACTGAACGATCATCGAAAGGTGTGGCCATTCGAACGCAGCCGCTGCGTCGAACCGCTTCAGTGAGAGCTGCCAGATCGTCGTACGAAAGTCTGGTGTCCAGTGTTTTTTTGATGTAACGGATACTTTCATTGGTAATAAAATCCTTATGGATGAAAGTATCCACATCGCGAAACTGGAGCTTGATTGCAGCACGCACATTGTTGTAGCGTGCCACCGTTCCAAATTCCTTGACGATGCGTAGTCCGCGCTGGATATCGCCCCAGTGATTGTTTGCCAGTTCCAGGACGAAAAGATCTTCAAAAATCTCTCTATTGATCATTGGATCTTCCTTCGCTTTCTTCTTGACCTTTGAATTGCTCCGTTGTTTTGACATTTTATGCACCCGCTCATTCATCCCATAACGGGATGATCATATTATCCTTCAGTTCTTCGCGCTCCAAAAATGGGTACATATCCTCCAATGGCGCAGAGAGGATGCGTCCATCCGGCAAGGCGCGCGAGCTTTGGCGTGGCTCAAATCCCTGGGTGGGGTCGAGCATTACATCACAGAGGATTGGTCCGGGCGTATCCAAGACTTTTCGAATATCCTTTTCAAAATCTGCCATATCTAATCGCACTGTTGGAAAACCGTATGCCTGTGCCACTTTGATCATATCAGGAAAAGTTAATCCTGAGGACGGCCCTTCTCCAACGGTTCCGCCAAAGAATCCCTTTTGGGAGTTTCGGATCGAAAGATAGCCACCGTTATCGAGCACGAAAATTTTGATCGGCAGTTGATAGTTTATTACGGTCTGCAGTTCCTGAATATTAAGTTGCAGGCTCCCGTCCCCGGCGAGGCAAATCACCTGTCTGCCTTTTCCGGCAACAGCCGCGCCGATGGCGGCCGGCAGGTCGTAGCCCATGGAGGCCGAGCCTGAATTGGAAAACAGCCTTTGTCCCAATTTGATCTTGCCGG
>JAKBYW010000424.1:0-2703 GCA_021840275.1 Chloroflexota bacterium
TCAGTCTTTTGAGCCAGTTCCCGGCGTGATCGCCCGCTTTTGGGAGGCAGGTCACATCCTTGGCTCGGCCGGCATCTCGCTGGATATCGAAGAAAAAGGCCGTAAGTTCCGTTTCTGGTTTTCGGGGGATATCGGCCGCATGGATCTGCCGCTGTTGCGCGACCCAGTCATGCCGGAGGCGGCTGATTACTTATTGATGGAATCCACCTATGGCGACAAATCACACGACGACCCGCGCCTGGCGTTCGAAGAGTTTCGACAGGTCGTCTCAGAAACAATCGAGCGCGGCGGAAAGGTCATCGTCCCCGCCTTTGCGGTTGGCCGCACGCAGGAACTGGTTTTTTATTTGAATGAAATGATGAGCGACGGGGTTCGGCCCGTGCCTGTTTATGTGGATAGCCCTCTGGCAGTACACGCTTCTGATATTTTTCGCGCTCACCCTGAATGTTTCGACCAGGAGACTCGTGAGTTTATCAAGAAAGAAAAACACCCTGCTCTGGATTTCAAGCAATTGACGTACATACATTCCGTGGACGAATCGAAGGCGCTGAACGAACGCAAAGACCCAATGATCATCATCTCCGCATCGGGTATGGCCGAGGCGGGACGCATCCTGCATCATCTGCGCAACAATATCGGCAACCGCAATAACACCATTTTGATCGTCGGCTGGACAGCGCCTTACACACTGGGGCGTCGTTTGGCTGACCGCGAGAAACAGGTCAGGATATTTGGCGAGCCGTATGATGTCAAGGCGCAGGTCGCAACGATTGGCGGGCTTTCAGGTCACGCAGGACAGAATCTGCTTGTCAAATATGCCGCTTCCGTCAAGGGCCAGGTTAAGCAAGTTTTCCTCGTGCATGGTGAACAGACACCCGCAATGGCGTTGAAGGAAAAACTAGCAGAGCAATCCATGCGCGAGGTGTATTATCCCGAAATGCATTCGAGTGTGGAAATTTAATTTCCGCCACGAATTGCACGAATTCACACGAATTTTTTCAGGTATAATCTGCCACGCTCACGTGGCCTGGAACTTGACACCTGACACGTGGAACTGAATATGGAGAGGTGCCAGAGCGGTTGAATGGGACAGTCTCGAAAACTGTTGTGGGCTCCGGTCCACCGAGGGTTCGAATCCCTCCCTCTCCGCTGGAAAACGCGTCCGCAAGGGCGCGTTTTTGTTTCCCCCGTGCGCCCCCATTCAGGGGATGGTATTCGAATCCCTCCCTTTCCGCCATGAAGACCCGATGAATAACATTTTCGGGTCTTCTTTTATTTCAAACAAGCGTGGTAAGATTCACCCGATGCAACTTAATCTCGCTCTTGCCCAAATTGCCACCCACCTTGGGGATGTAAAGGCCAACCTCGATAAGCATCTGGGCTTTATCCAGCAAGCCAAAGCCCAGAAAGCTGACTTAATCGTATTCCCCGAACTCTCTCTAACTGGCTACGCCTTGCAGGATATCGTTGCCAGTGTCGCGCATCGCCCGGCGGATGACGATCCCGTTTTCAAGCTGCTTCTCAAAGCGAGTCAAGAGCTGGACCTGGTGGTGGGATTCGTGGACGAAGACTCGCGCCACCGCTTTTACATTGCCTCCGCCTATCTTTCCGGCGGACGCGTTCTCCATGTTCATCACAAAATCTATCTGCCCACCTACTCGCTCTTTGATGAAGGCCGCTTCTTCAGCCGCGGCAATTCGGCTCGTTCGTTTGACACTCGTTTTGGCCGGGTCGGGATGTTGATCTGTGAAGACTTCTGGCATGCATCCACGCCGTATCTACTGTGGCTCGACGGCGCAGATTTGTTACTCTTCTCGTCTGCTTCGCCAGGACGCGGCTTGAAAGAACACGATAAACTCGAATCGGCGCATTGGGTGGAGAATGTCAATCAATCCTATTCCAACTTCTTTACCAGCTTCGTAGCCCACAGCAATCGCGTTGGCTATGAGGATGGCTTGAACTTCTGGGGTGGGGCGACGGTCTACGACCCGAATGGCGACCGCATCGCACACGGTCCATATTTTGAAGAGGCCCTAACCATAGCGACACTTGATCTAAATCAAGTCCGCCGCACGCGCTCACGCCTGCCGCTTCTGCGCGACGAACGAACGGAATTCGTCAAAAACGAACTTGAGCGCATCTTATCCAAATGACCATTGACCTGACCATCAACACGGACCTTGCCCGCAAAATCCTGACGGGTTTTCTAAAGACAGAGATCAATCGTGCCGGCTTTACGCGGGCCGTGATCAATCTTTCCGGCGGACTCGATTCGGCGGTTTCCTGTGCGCTGGCTGTCGAAGCATTGGGCGCAGAAAACGTCCTGGCTTTGCGCCTGCCTTACCGCTTGTCGTCTCCTGATTCGTTGGAACATGCTCAATTAATGATCGACCAATTCCAGGTCCAAAGCGAGACGATCGAGATCACCCAAATGGTTGATCCGTTAATTAAGTCTGATCCGAATATGTCAAAGGTGCGCAAAGGCAATATCATGGCGCGTATGCGCATGATCTTCTTGTATGATCGGACGGAAATATTCAAAGGTCTCGCGATTGGCACCAGCAATAAAACCGAGATCTTGCTCGGATACACCACGTTGTGGGGCGACATGGCTTCCGCGCTGAATCCGATCGGCGATCTTTATAAAACGCAGGTGCGCGAATTGGCGCGTGCCTTGAAAATTCCGCGAGTGATCATCGACAA
>JAKBYW010000020.1:0-12277 GCA_021840275.1 Chloroflexota bacterium
TCGCTCTTCTCAGCTTCTCCGCTTGGAACATTTTTCTTGTCGTTTCTTTCCCTGATCCATACGCCGAGCACCAGAACAGCCACACCGACTGAGATCGAAGAATCAGCCACATTGAAAACAGCAAAGCTTCCCACCGAAATAAAATCGGTGACTTTACCAGCCATCAGGCGGTCAATCAAGTTTCCTGCCGCGCCGCCCAATTGCAAACCCATGGCGAGGCGCAGCGCCCAGTCACCGGCCTCCACACGCGGATAATAATAAAAGATCGCGATAATAACGATGATCGCCAAAATGGTAAAGACTGTGTTGCCATTTTGGAATGATCCAAAGGCCGCGCCACTATTCGACCAATGAACAATACGCGCGTAAGGCATCAACCATAAAAGAAAATCGGGGAGCCATGCTTGTTGAAATGGAATATTCGTCCGCACCAGCCACTTTGTCCATTGATCAAGCGCGATCACAACTCCTGCCAGTCCCAGGAGAATTGCATAATCTTTAAAATACCGGTTCAAAGTTTCACCTCAAAAGGAATTACACGACGAAAACGTGCGCCCTATTGTACCCCACAGATTTATTCGACAAATACACGCGGCACGCGCGCGCTGATATTCGTCATCACTTCATATTCATTCGTGCCGGTCCAATCGGCCAAATCTTCAACCTTGATTCTCTCGCCCGACGCGGCTTCGCCCAATAAAATGATCTCATCGCCAACCCGCGCATCATCTTCACCGAGATTGACCATGAACTGATCCATGCAAATGCGCCCAACCTGCGGATATTTTTTCCCATTGACGATGACGCGCGCCTGGTTGGTCATGCGGCGGAAATATCCGTCGGCATATCCGCACGGGACAGTTACGATTCGCGCGGGACTTTCGGCCTGCCACAGCGACCCATAGCTGACCGGCCGTCCGGGCCGCGTGACTTTTGAGAATGCAACTTGCGAACGCCATGTCAGCGCTGGCCGAACATCAAGCGCCCGTTTGATCTCGCGCTCTGGATAGACTCCATAAAACATCACGCCCGGACGCACCATGTCGAAATAACTTTCAGGCAGATTCAAAACCGCGCCCGAATTTGCCGCGTGGCGAATCGGCGGATGTGGCACGCTCAACTTTTCATAAATTGCCAGAACATCCTGAAATCTTTCCAACTGCAATCGGGCGTGGACTAAATCCGGCGATTCCGAATTTGCGAAGTGGGTAAATATCCCTTCAATATCTAAATGGCTACACGCTAGAGATTTTTCGATGAACAGCTCAGCCTCATACTCATGAACGCCCGTGCGCTCCATGCCAGTATCAATTTTTAGATGCACTTTGAGTTTTGTCTTCTCGGCGCGCGCCGCTTCTTCCGCCGCTTCGAGCAGTTCGGGCGATGACGCCGCCAGTGTCAGGTTGTGCTCGATAAATGACGAAACTTGTTCAGGCAGAGTCCCACCCATCACCAGAATCGGTTTGTCAATGCCGAGTTCACGCAGATGAATACCCTCCTCCACCAACGCCACGCCAATATAGTCAGCGAACGGTGCGATGAACGGCCCAACACCGTCCACGCCATGGCCATAAGCGTTGGCTTTAAGCACGGCCATCACTTTGGCAGGCGCAACGTGCGCACGGATATTTTCGAGATTTTGTTTCAGGCGGGATAGATTTACTTCCAAATAAGTCGGACGCATAAGTTCTCCATAAAAATAGTTAGACCCTGAAGGTTTGCATAACCTTCAAGGTCTATTTTAGTACAGGTTGGGCCGGGTCAGCGCCATGCGCCCAAAATCGCACCCATCACCACAAAGGTGATCAAATGGTTTCCCATTTCGAGCATCCAGGCGGTTAATTGATTTGCAAACAATTTATTTGTCAAGCTCGAAGGCATGACAAATCCAAGCCAGAGAATGAAACCAGCCGTTGCGCCGGAAACGAGCGTTGCGCCTCCCGGCGTTATGCTCCCCATTGCTGTCACCATGAGGGACATGAATACGGCCTGGACAAAAGAGGCGAGTATGGTCAGTCCCCACATCACTCCCATGTTCATCCCTTTGCCAGGATCGTCACTCTCTGACCTGCCGATAGCCTTCCACCACATCGGGTAAAATGTTTTGGGGCCAAACCAGATAAACCCAATAATCATACTGGCTACAACGCAGGCAATCACGGCCAACCAATTGACAGTACTAAAATTCATTTCAGCCTCCTAAAGTTTGGGATCAGCACGCGCCAATCATTTGGCTTTAGAAACACAGAATGTATGTTCTGGTTACGGGTGTCATAAAAAAAGACCGCCAAATTAGCGGTCTCAAAATGTCTTACTTGACGGTTCTTAGAGTGAAGGTAAATATACTTCCTTGATCTTCGCCTTCGCTCCCGGCCCAGATGCGCCCCCCCTGCGCCTCGACCAGCGCCCGCGCGATGGTCAGGCCGATGCCGCTTCCGCCGCCGGCGCGGCGTGAGCGCGATTTGTCGACACGGTAGAAGCGGTCGAAGATGTGAGTCAAATGTTCGGGCGGGATTCCGATACCGGTATCATGCACGGCAATTTGAACTTCGTCATTGAGGCGCGTTGCGGACACGCTCACTTTGCCGTTCTCCGGCGTGTACTGTAATGCGTTGCCGACCAGGTTGGTCAGAACCTGTACGGCGCGGTCTTCGTCAGCCTGGACACGCGGCAAGTCGGGAGCCAGCTTGAGGTCCAGGGAGATGCGCTTGGATTCAAATTGCAGAGAAAGCCGCTTGGCAACCGTCTGCACAAGGCTGGAAACGTCAACGGGCTTGATATCCAAATGATAAGAACCTGCCTCGACGCGGCTGAGTTCCTGCAAATCATCCACCAACCGATTCAAACGATCGGCCTCGGTGTAAATTTGTTGATACGTTTCATGCGTGGCTGGCAGGACGCCATCGATCAGGCCTTCCATCGAACCTTTGATGGCGGTTAACGGCGTGCGAAGTTCGTGACTGACATCGCCAATCAGACGACGGCGCATGGACTCGACCTGTTCGAGTTTCTCTGCCATTTGATTGAAGCGCGCCGCCAGTTGAGCAAGTTCATCGTTGCCATATACCCGCACACGCTCGTCATAACTACCGGCGGCGATGCGCTGACTCGCGTCCATGACAGCGTGCAGAGGTGCAACCACGCTGCGGCTGAAGATGACGCTCACCACCACGGCGACCAGAACCGCAGCGAACACGGCGTATAAAAGAGCCTCATTAAAACTGGCGCGAAAATCCTGGTAAAGACGTTGGCTCGCGCTGCCCTGTCCGGGGCCGCCCATCATCTGGCCCATGCCGCCCATCATTTGGCCCGTACTAGGGACCATCATTTCGGCCATGTGACGATTGAAAGCGGTCGGCGCGCTGAACTGACCAGCTACGATCAGGACCAGGAAGCCAACCGCAATGATGATGAGATATGAAAAAAGAAGTTTTGCGCTGAGATGGCGGCGAAAGGTATCAATCATAATTCCTCTTTTATGTCGCTGCGAGGGATGCTTTTCCCCGAAGCAGTCTCCCAGGCAACACATTTTGACCTTGCCTGCAAAACACTATAATGCCTCGTCTTCAAAACGATAACCGACGCCGCGCACGGTGGCGATCAATTCTTCGCGGCCCAACTTTTGGCGCACGTGACCGAGATGCACATCCACCACACGCATCTCGCCAAAATATTCGACGCCCCAAACTTTCTGCAATAGTTGTTCGCGCGACAAGACTCGGCCGCGTTGTTCGGCCAGCGCTTTCAAAAGATCAAATTCAATGGCAGTTAATTCGACAGGGACATCATCCACCGTGGCTTGCCGCGCGCCGAGATCGATTCTCAGATGACGAAAAGCCAGTACGCTCATTTCGGACCCTGGAGCGGCCCCTGTTTGGACGCGTCTCAGCGCGGCTTTGACTCTAGCCGTTAACTCGCGCGGGCTAAAAGGTTTGGTCACATAATCGTCCGCCCCCACCGAAAGTCCTACGATCTTATCGGTCTCTTCGGTTTTCGCCGTCAGCAGAATCACATAGACTTCCGATTCGCGCCGCAGACGCGAGAGCAATTCCAAGCCGTCCATGCCGGGCAGCATGATGTCGAGGATCACCAGGTCGGGCTTGAAAGCGCGCATCGCCTTGAGCCCAGACGGGCCATCAGCCGCAGTGAAGACTTCGTAACCTTCCGGCTTGAGATAAGCCGAGACGAGATTCACGATGCTGGGCTCGTCGTCAATGACAAGGATTCTTGCGTTGGACATATTCAAATTGTACCCGTAAAAAATGGAGCCGCCGAACAGCGGCTCCAACCGATTGGTAATTATCTGGCTTCCTCAATAAATGTTCCGTGCCAGGTGTGAAGAAAAACTTCGCCGTTGTATCCATTGACGCTCAACATACCGACCACCTTGCCATCCTTTGAAAAATCAAGTGTGTAATATCCATAAAACTTGACCGGATCGGTGGCGGCAGTGTCCCCGGGCAAATACTGGTCGAGATAAGCCTGCGCGTTCTTGACGGCCTGATCCTGAGTCACCGACATGTCAGTCGTGACATTTGAGGGCGTAGCATTAGTGAAATTCCGTCCGTACCCACCCATCATGGAGCCGCGTCCGCCCATCATCCCACCATGATTGATTCCGCCGTATTTGAGATTCCACATCATGTTTGGGCCATACTCGGGATATGCGGTTTTCGTAACCGGGTCTACCAGCAATTCAAATGCGCCCATGCCGGTGCTGGTTTCTTTCACGACCACATAAGCATTATTGTCGAAGATCATCACCTCGCCCAGGCTCAGATCGCCAAGGCCGAGAGCGTCTACGTATTTTTGCGCGGACTGTCGAGCCTCATCCACCGTCAGCGGCTGGGCATTGGTTACATAACCATAGCCACCACCGTTCATCATTGAGCCACGCGCAACGCCCACCTGTCCACCGCGCATCATCGGCATTCCCCAAAAGCCGTATTGTGAACCGTTTTGCCAACTTCCATAAGCCTGACCGGCAAAGAACAATCCACCCGCCACCGCCAAGACTGCGGCAACAATCAAAGCAACTTTCAGTATGTTATTCATGTTATCTCCTTTTGAATGAACTATGCAACCAGTGTAACGAGCAGAGATAAAGCGGGATGCAAGCAAATATAAAGATTTGGTAAAGAAAATCCCCAATCAAACGTTTAACGCCAAGCCGCAAGGATCATTTTTCTTAATTTCCACGTTTATTTTGCCGCTTGAGCAAAGTATAATAAGAGCATGACAGACGATCAACTCACAAACCTACCGCGTCACAAAATCGCCATGTTGATTGATGGCGACAACGCCCAATCTGCTTTGCTTCCGCAAATGCTGGTGGAGGCCGCCCGCTACGGACAGGTCACCGTCCGGCGCATCTACGGCGATTGGACAACGGCCAACATGAATTCGTGGAAAGAGACGCTGAACTTCCACGCCTTCCAGCCCATCCAACAATTCCGCTACACGATCGGCAAGAACGCCACCGATAGCGCCATGATCATCGACGCGATGGACATCCTGCACTCGGGCGTGGTCGAGGGATTTTGCCTGGTCTCGTCTGACAGCGATTACACGCGCCTCGCCACCCGTATCCGCGAGACCGGCATCTTTGTGATGGGCATCGGGGAGAAGAAAACGCCCAAGCCTTTCGTCAATGCCTGCGACGTTTTTGTCTACACCGAAAATCTGGTGGCCGAGAAAAAAGCCGCTCAACAGAAACGTGTCCCGGCGAACAAGGCGGGCAAGAAGAAAGATGGAAGAGAAGAACCCGACCCGATGCCATTGCTTAGTCAGGCCTTCGAGATGGCCGTGCAGGAAGATGGCTGGGCTTCACTGGCGAGTTTGGGGAATGCCCTCATCCAACTCGACCCCGGCTTCGACCCGCGCACCTATGGACAGAAGCAACTCTCGCGCCTGGTGCGCAGTCTGAAAGATTCGTTCGAGATCAAGCCGCAGGAGTTGAATGGCTCGACGTTGTTTTTTGTAAAGATGAAGGAATGATGTTCCGTTTACAGCGTGTTATAAAGAATGCAGACTGTATAAACTATCGTTGAACGGCCCTATTGGATGAGGTAAGGAGGAACTCAAAAATGGATTGCAAACTTAAGGACATCACAGTTCACTATGAATTGTTCGGTGAAGGTAGACCCATTATCATGCTCCATGGTTGGTCTTGTGACCATCGCCATATGGTGAGTGATATGGAACCACTCTTCAGGCAGCGTGACGGATGGAAACGCGTCTATCTTGATTTGCCTGGTCACGGAAGGACGCCAGGAAAGGATTGGATCACGAACCAAGATAAGATATTAGACGTTGTTTTGGATTTCATTGATAACGTTGTCTCAGGGCAAAGGTTCGTGTTAGTCGGCGCGTCAGCAGGAGCGTATCTTGCCCGTGGCGTGGTCCATCACCGATCGGCATTAATAGATGGATTACTCCTGACAGTCCCCGTGATCGTGGCTGACGATGCAAAACGGCATATGCCTTCTCCCGTTACCCTGGTAGCGGACCCGGTGCTTGCGTCCGAATTAGAAGCAACTGAGACGGAATTGTTCCAGTTAGCCGTTGTTCAAAGTCGAAAGGTTGTTGATTACATGCGGGCCAATTTTCCGTCTACAGTGAGACTGGCAACTGACTTCCAGGCGAAGCTCAGAGAGCCTGAGAACTACGCATTCTCATTTGACGTGGATGCGCTTCCCAAGCCATGTCCTGCTCCAACGCTCATAGTCACAGGTAGACAAGATTCTGTCGTTGGTTATCGCGATGCCTGGGAAATCCTGGATAACTATCCGCGGGGAACATTTGTCGTCCTGGATCGTTCAGGGCATTTCTTGCCCTTTGAGCAAGAAGGCCAGTTCCACGCGTTAGTAAGTGAGTGGCTTGATAGAGTTGAGGAGTACGCTGGAGTGATAACGTGAGCTTAGTGCCGCCCAACCCTGCGTTCTACCGAAGTTGCTCCGCTACGCGGCTGAACGCGACCGTTGGTCTGCACCGATAAGACTGGCATTGAAAACCGCTCGTCAAGCCAGTGTTGTGAAAAAAGATGATTTCAGTGTGTAGAAAGGATGATCTCAATAACCAAGCCTAAACAGACTTCCCTGCTCGCTACTGAACTTCGCAAGATGAAATCAAAAGCCACAGGCAAAAATTACCGGATTTCGATCGCGTTACCTTATGCCTACGTCGATGATTCTATAAAATTCGACTTATTTGATAAGCCGCTTGCCGCCTGGCCGGTCGTTTACTTGCTTGACTCCGATTGGTACTTTGGCATGATCACGGATATGGTTCGTATTATGGCGTGGTGCGGCCGGACAACAGATGCCATTGTTGTTGGGATCGGCTATCCGAAAAAAGAAACCCCACAGGAATCAATGCGGAATGTTTTCGCACTACGTGTAGATGATCTCACACCAATGCAGAGCGAAAAAAGTGAAAAGTACAACAGAGAATGGTTGAAACGCGAAGTTAAATCAGGTGGAGGCGGCCAATTTCTCAATTTCATCAAGCAAGAATTAATTCCAATGATTGAGAAGGATTATCGAACAGATCCAGCGAGAAGAATTCTGGCAGGGCATTCACATGGCGGTTTGTTCACTTTGTTTGCCATGTTCCAGGAACCCGGGTTATTTAGCAGCTATATCGCCTTAAGCCCTTCGCTAAATTTTGCAGAAAATTCTATGTTCACCCTTGAAAGCAAGTATGCAAAAAAACATAAGAGACTTCCGACGCAAATTTATCTGTCGGCGGGCGAATTGGAGGTAGGCACCGATACCACAGATCTCACAGATATGTACCGCTTTGCTGCTCTCCTGGAAAGCCGGAAGTACAAAGGGTTTTCACTAACAAAGCAAGTGTTTCTTGATAACAACCATTGCGAAGTGACTGCACCTGCTTTTCAGGCGGGTTTGAAGCTGGCGCTGAAGAAATAGTGACCTAACGGCCGCATTCCCACGCGCACTGATGTGAGAGATGTCATTGGTTTATCCATTGACCAAGGAGGTAATAGCTATGCCGTATGCTGACAACATGGGTATTCACATCCATTACAAAACGGAAGGTGAAGGACCTCCACTGGTGCTCCAACATGGGTCTCTATACACCCTGGAGAGTTGGTATGAGTATGGCTATGTGTCCGCACTGAAAAACGATTACCGACTGATCCTGCTGGATGCGCGCGGACATGGAGCCAGTGATAAGCCACATAATCCAGACGCCTACGACCTGAAAAAGCGGGTAGAGGACATCGTCGCAGTTCTGGATGACCTGGGTATTGCGAAAGCCCATTTCTTTGGATACTCGATGGGCGGGTGGATTGGTTTCGGCGTGGCGCGATACGCTCCTGAACGTTTCCGATCCTTGATTATTGGGGGACAGCACCCTTATGCACAAAACATGGATGGGTTGCGGCAGTTCGTACGGTATGGGGTCGAGAATGGGCCAGAAGCGTTCGTTGCCATGTGGGAAAAAGAACTTGGCGCGCTATCATCCGAGTCAAGGGAGCGGATGCTGGCCTACGATTATGAGACTCACTTGGTAATAGCCCAGGACCGGGAGAGTCTGGAGGCTGTTCTGCCGACGATGAGAATGCCTTGTTTGCTTTATGCCGGAGAAATGGATGAGGCATACCCGCTTGCCAAGAAGTGTGCCAAGCAGATAGCCAACGTCACGTTTGTTAGCCTGCCGGGGTTCGACCACATGGGAGCGTTCATGCGAATTGACGAAGTACTCCCACACGTCAAAAGGTTCTTAGCAGAAGTGAGTGCGGCCTAACACGGCGTGCAGCGGACGGTGGGGAATCAGGCGCAATTTCGGCACCTTCTGCGCACTGGTAGAATTCTGGCGAAGCGGGTTCCCGGTCCGCCCCACCGCTGCTTACACAAACCGTTGGGCAGGCGCAAACAATGGCCGCGTCATAAGGAACGTTTAGGAGGTAATTGCCGTGCAATTTGACCTTACTCATGCCGTCCAAGTTCTAGAACGAACTCCCCTCACGGTGCAGAGACTACTCCTCGGTTTGTCTGAAGAATGGGTTCTTGGCAAAGAAGACTCCAACACGTGGAGCCCGTTCGACATCGTGGGGCACTTGATTCATGGCGAGCGCACCGATTGGATTCCCAGGGTACAAATCATCCTCCAATTCGATACACCCCACCCTTTTGAAACGTTCGACCGCTTGGCCCAATTCCGGGACAGCCAGGGTAAATCGCTCAAGGAATTGCTCAATACGTTTTCTGTGTTGCGCCAAGAAAACTTGCGTACGCTGGAAGCAATGCACGTGTCAGCAGCAGATCTTGAGCGCCAGGGCATTCATCCCGAGTTTGGCAATGTGACCCTTCGGCAACTGCTGGCAACTTGGGTAGTGCATGACCTCAGCCATATCGCTCAGACAGCCGAAGTTATGGCCCAGCAGTACACGCAGGCTGTCGGACCGTGGACTGCTTACTTGCCTATTCTCCAGTCGCCGTAGAAAATCCTGCATGGTGAAAAAGCGCCTGCCTAACACAGCGTGCACAGATGAAGTGGGAAGTCACCCGACTGGTGGGATTCGTCCCGCCAAAAGGAGTTGATTCTACGCCTGAGCATTTTCTGTATAATGAGCATTGTCCACACCCGCCCACACGCCACTAACGCCAGCCGTTGAAACTGTCGAAAAAGTGAGAGAGAATCTAGGGCAAAGCTAGGGGGTTGTATCAGGCAGAGGAACCGATGGCAAAATTCAAACCGCTCAATGAAAATCAACTGGTCATGCTGCCCATTTCACTTCACGACCAACTCGTCGAGGGAACCTTGGAGCACACCATCAGCGAACTGGTGGAGAAACATCTTGACCTGTCGGTCTTTGATGCGCGCTACAAAAACGACGAGACTGGCGCAGCTGCCATCCACCCGAAGATCCTGCTCAAAGTCATCCTGCTCGCCTATGCCAGAGGGATGATCAGTTCACGGCAGATCGAGCGCGCCTGTCAGGAAAACATCATCTTCATCGCCCTCTCGTATGGGCATGCCCCCGATCACAGTACCATCGCTCAATTTATCTCTTCGATGCAAAGCGAGGTCCAATCCATCTTCAGCAACACCTTGTTGGTCTGCGAAGAACTGGGTCTGCTCGAGGGCACACACTTCAGCCTCGATGGAGTGAAACTCTCCGCGAATGTCTCCAAGGAATGGAGCGGCTCGATCGATGAACTCAAGCACAAGCGCGATAAGCTGCAGGAAAAACTACAACGCGTGATCGCCGAACATACCCAGGCAGACAAACAGCCTGAGGTGGTTGTGGCGCGGCAAATGAAACGCGAAAGACGCTTCCAGTTACAGGTGGAGCGGCTGAATGATTTTCTAAAGGATCGTGAACCGAAGCGCGGCAGCAATGGCAAAGAGATCCAAAGCAATGCAGTGGACAACGAATCGGTCAAGTCGCCCTCCTCGCATGGGGTCGTTCAGGGATACAACGCCCAGGCGCTGGTCGATTCCAAACATCAGGTCATTCTCGCCGCAGAAGCATTCGCCAGCCAGGATCACGAAAACCTCAAGCCGATGCTGGACGACGCAAAAAAGAACCTAGTGGCCATTGGAAAAGAGCCAACCTTTTTCGAGGGCAAAGAACTGACAGCGGACAGCAACTATCACTCGCTCAACAGTCTGACGGTCTGCAAAGATGAAAAGCTCGACGCGTATATCCCCGACATCCAATTCCGAAAACGCGACCCGCGCTTTGCCGATCAAGCGCACTTCAAAGATGGCGTCCACGGCAGACAGCGCCCTGACCCCAAGCCAAGTCCTTTCACCGTTGCTGACTTCTCTTTCGATGCCGCCCGACAGGTTTATCTTTGTCCCCAGGGAAAAGAACTCTCCTGCCATGCCCGCAACCAGACAAACCGCCATCGAACCTATGATGTCTACCACGCTCGCGTCGAAGACTGTGCCTCCTGTCCACTCAGGGCACACTGTTTGAGCAAGGCGGATACATCACGCAGGTATCTTTCCATTCAGGTCGATACCCAGCAGCCAAACCTGATCGATGAGATGAAGGCCAAGATCGATAGTGAACAGGGCAAGCGCATCTATGCCAGACGGCTGGCGATCGTGGAGCCGGTCTTTGCCAACATCTGTGTGCAAAAACGGATGCACCGCTTCACCCTACGATCCAAACGGAAAGTGGATGTACAATGGAGATTGTTCGCTCTGGTTCACAATATCGCCAAGATCCACATGTTTGGGGCGCTCACCTAAACTCATCCAGACCCTAGCGTCCTGTCTCGATGCCTTAGACTGAATATTCCGTCGCTGGGGACTCTCCTCATCTCTGAAAATTCGGTTTTTCGACAGTTTCGTTAGCTTGCCATCCTGAATTTTTTCCAGTATCTCTGCAGACCATCCACCGACATGCCAATCGGGTTCGCCAACTCGTAAGCCTTTACTGCTTCGGCGCTCAAGCCTTGTTCACGGCTTTGCTCGGCCATCCATTCGCCGAACATCTGCTTCATCTCGTCCACTTGCGGCGCGGACGGCATGACCTTTTCAAGCCAGCCTTCGGCTGCATCCAAACTTTTTTCGACCTCGCGCAAATGCCATTCGGGGTCATCGAACATTCCGAAGTGAGTCGGCGCAATATGTGCGAACTTTTCCTTCCGCAAACGCGCCACGCTCTCGCGCCATTTTCCGAAATGCAGCTCAGGCGGCGGCATCGGGACGCGCAAATACGGATAACCCGGAATGCGGACTCCGCCAACATCGCCGCTGAAACAGACATCTTCAAAAAGATAAGCATAATGATGCTCGGCATGACCGGGCGTGTTGATCGGGATAAATCTCAAATGGCCGATGACAATTTCTTCCGCATCGTTCGGGACTTTGAGCCGATTCTGTGAAACAGGCAGGAATTCACCCCATAGCGTTTGCATTTTATCGCCATAAATTCGCGTGGCAGATGCGATCAACTTCTCGGGGTTGAGCATGTGCGGCGCGCCGACAGGATGAACATAAACGTCCGCCCCACTCTCACGCGCAATCCAACCCGCCGCGCCCGCATGATCGAGATGGATATGCGTGAGCAGCACATGTGTGACGTCAGCGACGGAAAGGCCGTTTGCCGCAAGACCCGCTTGCAGGGCGGAAAGAGTCGAACCGGGTCCGCTTTCAATTAAGATTGCACCGGTCGAATGTTTGATCAAATACGATGCAATGGCTTGCGTCTTGCCCTGAAAATTCAAGTCAAGTGTGATAACACGGGTCTTTGCCATGCGCCCAACTCCTGTGAAAAATTTCCCGACGAAAA
>JAKBYW010000021.1:0-12182 GCA_021840275.1 Chloroflexota bacterium
GCAGGCCGGGACGTAAGGTATCAGCCATTCTTGGGTGTTTTGGAAACAATACTCCATAAAAATCCGCTCCCCCACGAAAGGTGCATCACCATGACGGCCAGAGGCAGTCCAGGGACGAGGAGCGGTTTGCGTTGACGAAGCGCAAGCTGTAGACCAGCAATGGTCAACGCAGCAAGATAGCAGAGGATTTCAAGAATTAGAATTAATTTTATCAGAGGAAAGAAGAAAGATAAAACCAATAATCCGATCAGGCTCAGGACCAATGCGGGCGGGAGCGCCTGTCTCCAACGGATGGTATCCGGGTAGCGCCGTAACATCTTGAGCTTCCAGAAGCCATATCGCCAGTATTGCGCTGCCAGCGCGCCTAAAGTTGGGCGGGCAAAATACGTCGAGCGGATTTGCGGATCGATCCAGACCACACCACCGGATTGGCGCACGCGCGTGTTGAACTCGTAATCCTCGTTTGTCAGCAGCGTCTCGTCGAAGCCGCCGATTTTTTCGATCAACTCGCGGCGGAATGCGCCAAACGGAACTGTATCCACCGGCCCGGCTTTCGGCGCCAGACGATACATGGCATCGCCCACGCCCAGCGGATGCGCAGCCGCGGCCGCAATCGCTTCTGCAATCCATCCGCTCGCGCCTGGATGGATCATCCACACACCGCCGACGTTGGCGCCCTTGCCTGCCTCGAGGGCTTGCACGCAGCGCTGCACGTAATCAGGCTGTGGCATCGAGTGGGCGTCGAGGCGAATTATGATCTCGCCACGCGCCGCGCTAACAGCCAAATTCAAAGCCGAGGGAATGCTGCGCCGCTCATTGTCCAGAATGCGAACCGCAAGGTCGGGATGTCCGCTTTGGAAGGCTGCGATCACAGCGCGGGTTCCATCTTGTGAAAGCCCATCCGCGATCACGATTTCCATCTGAGAGCGCGGATACGTTTGAGCCAGAACCGCATCCAGCAAAAGCCGGATCGTGGCTTGTTCATTGTAACATGGGACGATAATTGAAAGATAAGGCGGCATGTCAGGTTCAGAAATACAGAAGATGATCGAAATTAATTTGGCATGCTATTCTTGTAGCAATTCAGATCCACACAATTTATTACCTTCATTCGGTTGGAGGTCGCCTCCACCAGATAGCCGGGGTCCAGCCATAGCCCATACCGAGCGCCAGTGGCATGATTCGCCAAATTAGGGTGGGCAAAGTTAATCACTACAAAATTGGAAATAAATATCAATGCCAGAAGGACTAGAAGCGCTTTGCGATGACCGGC
The DNA here is from genome assembly GCA_021840275.1 of Chloroflexota bacterium. Classification (GTDB taxonomy): domain Bacteria; phylum Chloroflexota; class Anaerolineae; order Anaerolineales; family Villigracilaceae; genus Fen-1038. Next base: position 1,274 of record JAKBYW010000021.1, read on the forward strand.
CATAAAGATCCCAATCGTAATGAAAACGAAAGGCAAAACAACCAGCAGGTACGAAGGCTCAAGCGGTACGGAGAAGAACAGCGTCTCATACGCCAGAAAGATCACGAAATTAACCGCAATAATTTTGATAAACGTGTTCTCTATTTTCGCTCGCGACCTCAACAGGTAAATTCCCATTCCCGCAAAGAATAGCCAGACCGGAATACTGAAAAGAGTGACGTTCTTATAAATAAACCGTCCCACTCTGAGATACAGGGACCAATATTCGGCGACTCCCATGTCGGGACGAAATATGTTCCACCATCTATATTTTGCAAAATCGAGAGGCGGAATATAGAAAATCGCAGCGAATACAGCCGTAAGGGCGAAGGAAATCGCCGCTTCCTTGACGGTAATTAATCTCAAAATAAACAGCAATATCAAAATGAATACTACCAGCAAAATGGTTGTCATGCGGCAGCCAACGGCCAGACTAAAGGCGATCCCTGCATAAGGAGCTTTTTTCTTCAACAAGAGCATAACACCCACAAAGAAAAAACCCAGCGCAAAAACGTAATCCATTGTAGTTGTGGATGCGACCCAATAATATGGGTTAAGCGCAACCATTAAAACCAGGTACTTCGAGTTGGGGATGGATAATGTTTTGCACAGGGAATAAAAACCATACAGGCAAACCAGTGACATAAAAACAACCGACAGGTTCGTTGCAATGCTGCCCCCGACACGATCCGCGAAAAATGCGAACACCTCAAAGACAAAGTAACCCGGGCTTCGCGACGGAATGTAATCAAAATTCCTGATGAAGGTCGCGCCAGTTCTCAGCACCTCGTACGTATCACTATCCGGACCATATCCCAGAAAAACAAAAGGAAGGTACAGAAAAACTGGTATTAATAAGAAAAGGTTGTCTTTTTGCAGGATGCGGTTAGCGGATATGTCTTTCATCTCAATTCTGCGCTCTCTATGCTCACAGTAAACCGCACAAGCAAAGGCCGCCTATGTGCAGAATTCGTATCATATCAAAAAGAAGGGGGAAGTGGGGTGTTTTGGGCGGGCTTCGCCCGCCCAAAACACCCCACACCCCGTTTCATTGAAAAGACACCAGAATTCTTCGCAATGAAGTGCGCTACTTCAGCGGCAAATGGACAACAAATGCCGTGCCCTGCCCTTCGGCGCTGCGGACGCTGATTCTACCACCGTGCGCCGCCACAATTTCCTGCACTATCGCCAGACCCAGCCCCGCGCCATGTTTCTCCCCGCCCGCCCGCGACGAATCAGCTTGATAGAAACGGTCGAAAATATGTGGGATGGCTTCTGCAGGAATTCCCTTGCCGGTGTCGCTGACAGAAACCTGCACTTCGCTTTTATCCTGCACGGCGCGCAAAGTCACTGTGCCGTTATAAGGTGTGAATTTCAAAGCATTATCCACCAGATTGGTAAAAACCTGCGCCAGCCTATCGCCGTCGCCCATGAAAATTGGCAGGTCGCTTGCCAACTCAAGCTTCAAATCAACCGCGGAACGCGAAGCCATTGGCGTGAATTTTTCCATTACGCCATTCAAGAGCGCCTTCATATCCACCGGCGACATTTTCAAATCTGCCGTCCCAGCCTCGAGACGCGCCAGATCGAGCAGGTCAAGAGCCATGCGGTGCATCCGCCCGGCTTCGTTGTAAATCACCTCGGCTGCCTGATGGAGAGCCTCTGGCGTATCGGCTGTGCCATCCAAAATCGCCTGCGAGAATCCTTGAATGGATGTGAGCGGAGTCTTGAGTTCGTGCGAGACGTTTGCCACGAAATCGCGCTGCGATTTTTGACTCGACTGCATGCGTCCGACCATGGCATTGAAGGCCCGCGTCAATTCTTGGACCTCCTGCGGGCCGCTTGGCTGGACGAGTTGCGCGGCGTCTGCGGGAACGGTCCGCGCCGCGGCAATAACATTTTGCAAGGGATCGGCCACCCAGCGCGCCAGCACAAAAGCCAGCACCAGTGAAAGCAAAAGCGCAATCACACCACCCTCGACGAGAGGCAGAAAAAGTTCATCTGTAAGAATGGACAAGGTGGTTACCTTAGGCCTAGGTGCAGCGACCATCAGCCATGTGCCATCCGACATCTGCCGGAGAGAATACAACCACACTTTTCCGGTTGAATCGCGCACTGTTGGCAACGCACGTAATGATAGTGATCTTGTAGGAAGTGAAACGAGCGGACTCCCACTAGCCGTATCTTCGAGCAAGAAACCGTTCGCATCAAATGTCAGGATACGGACACTAAAAGCATCTGCAACGCCCGCCAACCTGTTGTCGATACGTGGACGCAAAGCCTGTCCGCCCAGCGGAGCGATCATGCTCTCGGCAGCTTTGATACGATCAAGTGTTTGGCGATAAAGAAGCGGATTCCGTAAAAGAAAGAGAATCAAAACAAACGCCACAACTACAAGAGCCGTGACGATTAGAAAAGCATAACTAAGCCATAGACGAGCGCGCAGGGATGAGAACATGGATTTCTCTTTTTTATGAATCACGTATTACGTAATACGTGATTCATAAAATCACACCGTTAATTTGTATCCCACGCCCGTCACCGTTTCGATCTTCACCGTTCCGCCTTCGAGCTTCCTGCGAAGATGCGCGATATGAACATCCACTGTGCGAGTCTGTCCGTAAAAATCAAAACCCCAGGCCTTTTGCAGCAACTGTTCGCGGCTGAGAACATGTCCGCGGTGTTCGGCCAGGGTGAGGAGCAAATCAAATTCCTGGGCACGCAGGTCAAGGCTCCGGGAAGAGAGGCGCACTTCACGGCTGGCCGCGTCGATCGTCAGTTCACCGAGATGGATGGGTTTGTCCGCCGCGAGCATCTTTCCGTCGCTGCGGCGCAGGATCGCTTTGACGCGCGCCACCAGTTCGCGCGGATTAAAAGGCTTGGTCAGATAATCATCCGCGCCCAGCTCGAGACCGATGATCTTATCAATATCTTCATCACGGGCGGTCAGCATGATGATCGCAACCGAATTATCAGCCGAACGCAAACGACGGCAGACTTCAAAGCCATCCAGTTTGGGAAGCATCACATCCAACACCACCAATGCAGGCTTTGACTGTGCAACAGCCTCAATCGCAGACTCGCCATCGTTGGCTTCCTGCACGCGGAAACCTTCGCGCTCCAAATACATACGCGCCAATTGAATGATGGGCGGCTCATCGTCCACAAGCAGGATCAGTTCGGAAGGCATTTCAGTAATCAGTGATCAGTGATCAGTTTTCAGTGATCGGTGGTCAGTCGCCACGCGGGTCTTGCAGTATCGCCACAGCTTCGATCTCAACCAGAGCGCCTTTGGGCAGACCCGCGACGGCAATGGTACTGCGGGCGGGCGGATTCTCGGAAAAGAACTCGGCGTAGATGGCATTCATTTTTACGAAGTCATTCATGTCCTTCAAAAAGACCGTTGTCTTGACGACAAAGTTCAGCCCCGAATCCGATGCTTCAAGCACGTTCTTGAGATTGGTCAACACTTGGCGCGTCTGCGCTTCGATGCCGCCTTCGACCAACTCGCCCCTAGCCGGGTCGATCCCAACCTGTCCGGCGGTGTATACCAGCGCCTCGGAGCGAATGGCCTGAGAATATGGCCCAATCGCTTTGGGGGCTTTGTCGGTGTAGATAATTTTTTTACCTTCAGTGGTGAACATTGCGACTCCTTTGATTCAAGAAATTTCCAGTTTCGCTCTTCATTTCTGAATTTCAAGAGTATACAACCGAGAGACCGGACAGGCAATGGCAAGTGGACAAAATAGTGCTTCGCCTTACATCATTGCCCAACCAGAGACACAGACTTTCGTCCATGTCTCTGGTTGCAAACGAGAGGGACTACTATCCGCCGCTTTGAGCAGGAGCGGACGTTCCTGCGGGCCTATTGGCATCGCGAAAAGCCTTGACCGCTTCACGCAGAGCCTTACGCGGACCTTGAACAATCTGGCTGATCTGCTTGAACATATCCCTGACGCTCCTGACGGTCGCTTTGGCCTGGGTCACATCGGTGACGTTGCCAACGCTGTCGAATCCCTGATGCGAGCTGATCACGCTTTGGCCGGCATCATAAACAGGCTTGGCTTGCTGGATTGCCGCCGCCAACGCATCCAGTGCAGACTGTACGGCAGAGACGTCCTTGCCATTGGCTTTGGCCCGGTCGATCAGCTTTTGGGCCGTGGCAAGCATCGGATCTGACCTGACAAACATCGCGCCCAGGCGCTGATTCACAACCTGTTCTCTCGCCCAAATCTGCCCCAGTCTCGCATTGGAGATCTGGCCTGGCGCCGGAGGCGCAGCCGCATCGTTCAAACCCAGGGCAAAGGCGCTCGCAAGCGGCAGAGCCGACAGACCCAAACCAGCCACGACAGCCACCACGACAATCTTCTTGAACCACATGATACTCTTTGACATATTCGAACCTCCTTGTTCGAGTTATGAGTGTGATTCTAAATTAAGCAGGTAATGTGCATGTGGCGGGCGTGTAAAAACTTTGTAAACTCCTGGGATACTCAGCGGGCTTCGCCTGCTGGACAGCCGCCGCTCCTAATCAAAGACCGCAACGCTGCCCTCAAACAACTTACGGACGAGATCATGTGCCATATCGCGGCGCTCATTCCAGAGAATTACAGCGGAGTGTATGCTGTGCACCCACGGTTGAAGGATCTTGTAGCTTAAGGATAAGTAGAGGCGACCAATCAAATGGACATCGTTATGCCATTTAAATCATGCCAATGGCCTTGGCGCGGCTGACACTACACTGCAATTCCTTGAATTGATTCTCGTTGGCTACCACGCGCAAACTCCCGACATGATTGAACAACTCCAATTCGCTGTATAGTTCAATGCTGTACTTGCGGAACTGCATCATGGTCTTTGAAGTGGAAAACTGTGTCACCAGCCCAGCCGCGTGAGAAGATTCGCCGCTGGCGATTTCGCCCTTTTCCAAAAGAATGACATCCGTCCAGCCTAATTTAGCAAGATGATATGCAGTATTGACTCCGTAAATTCCCCCACCGACGATGACAACTTGAACCTGATCCTTCATTAAAACAAGCCGCCTTTCGAATCTGAATTAAGCCGTTCGATACGAATCCGCTTCCTTGCGGGAACCGGTTGAGGGTCCGTTAAAGAAGCGGATATTGATTGACAGTGGTTTCCGTTTACTGACGATCCAAAATCAACACAGCTTCACGTGAGCAAGTGACCTGGGATTTATCGCCAATTTTTGGAAGCTCAAGAAATGGGTTGTTGAACGTATCCATGTTGAACTTTGTATTACCAATCGTTATCTGAATGCGGACCACGGAACCAAGAAAGGTAATGTTTTCGATTTTGCAGTCAACTATATTTGCTTTCTTCTGCTCCGACGCAAAACTAAATCGCTCGGGGCGAATGGCAATCGCGACTTTATCGCCCTTCTTTTGGCCCTCCACCTGATTCGCAGATTCAAACTGAACACCATCCATTTTGATGACGCCTTTTGCAGGATCAACCATTTCAGCTTCGGCTGTATTTAATGTACCCACAAAGTTGGCAACAAAGGCGGTCTTTGGAAAGTTGTAAATCTCGAACGGTGTACCGACTTGCTCCACCTTGCCTTCATACATCACGACGATGCGGTCGGAAATGGAAAGAGCTTCCTCCTGATCGTGCGTTACGAAAATGGCAGTGATGCCAAGTTTCTTTTGAATAGCACGAATCTCAGAGCGCAGAGAGACGCGAATCTTCGCATCCAATGCTGAGAGAGGCTCATCCAGTAAAAGCACCTGAGGGCGATTAGCCAGCGCACGCGCAAGAGCAACGCGCTGCTGCTGTCCACCCGAAAGCTGATAGGGATATTTATCGGCATGTTTCTCAAGATGAATTAGAGAAAGCATTTCGGCTATACGTTCTTTAACTGCAGATTCGGGTTCTTTGCGAATCCGCAGGCCAAAGCCGATATTTTGCGAAACGGTCATATTCGGAAAAAGCGCGTATGCCTGAAAGATCATACCGACATTACGTTGGTTCGGAGCTTTATCGGTAATATTTGCGCCGTCCAAAGTGATGTTTCCAGTAGACGGAGTTTCAAACCCAGCGACCATTCTCAAGGTTGTAGTCTTACCACATCCCGAAGGGCCGAGGAAAGAAACGAACTCACCTTTTGCTATATCGAGGTTGAAATCCTGGACGACAACAGCATCAGCAAATTGTTTTGAAATATTGGAAAGAGATAGATATGCCATATCAATTCCTCGTCTGAATGAATTAGTGCGCGCCAGCAGCTTGCGCGCGACCACCCGTAACAATCTGAATGATTCCCATGGAAGCCCAGATCAACAGGAAGCTGGCAAAGGAAAGCGCCGCAGGTTCGTAGGCCTTATGTTGTCCCAAGAGCCACAAATAAGGACTGAAGGCGGGGACATTCATGATAGATGATATCGTTACCTCGCCAACTACAATTGCAAAAGTCAATAACGCGCCGCTTAGAATCGAAGCGCGCAAATTGGGCAAAATAATCCGGACAATGATCGTGGTCCAACTTGCACCCAGGCTTTGGGCGGCCTCGGTTAAAGTGCGAACATCTATGGTCCGCATGCCAGTATCAATGGAACGATACATAAGAGGCAGGGCCAAAACTGTGTAGCCCATGATGATGATAAAGTTGGTACCGACCGGGGAATTGAGCAGCGAGTCAGTCAATTGTACAGAAGTAAAGGGGATTTTAATTGGGGCGCCATAAACGGCCACTAATCCAAAACCCATAACAATCGCAGGGATAACGATAGCCAAAGTTGTTATATATTCCACAACCCTGCGTGCCTCAGGCAGTCGCAAACGAATCCAATAAGAGGTGGGAACAACCAACAAAAGACCGACAAGAATGGTTATAACTGCCAAAATATTCGAGTATACAAAGGTCTTCAAAAATCCGGGGTCAGCGAACGCTTTTTGATACGCAAGCAGACTGATCGTGTCGCGCTGCATGTGCAGGGAAAAATCCAAAGTTGCATACAACGGTAGAACAAAATACAAAACTCCCAGCAAATACCAAAACCAACTCCACAAGTCTCCCACCCTATCTCGAGCTCGTGAAGCAAATGCCTTTAATGCAGCAAAGTACGGAAGGTTTTCGTTCATTTCAGCCACCTTTCCGACCTGGACTGCAGCCAGATATAACCAATGGTTGAGACAGCCATGATGATAATCATGCCTACCGCCATGGCATAACCAAGGCTTGGATTATGCAGAACATCGCCTGAAATCTGGGCACGAAGCTGAATTGTAATGATCGGGAGACTGCCGCCGGTCAGCGCATAGGCAGTGGCGTAGGCGCCAAATGAGTTGGCAAACAATAAAAACATGGTCCCCAAAATTGAGGGCATTAAGATCGGCAGGGCGATGTGCCACCAATATTGAAACACAGTCGCGCCAAGGTTCTCCGCAGCCTCACGCCATTCCCTCTTTAAAGCGTCGAGGGCAGGGGCCATGATCAATACCATAAGGGGAAATTGAAAATACATGTACGTGAGGCTTAATCCCGCGAAACTATACAGGTTAAACCCCGCCGTATAAATATTTACGCCAAAGACATTTTTTAAGATAGCTGTGATAAGGCCTGTTCGCCCCAATGTGGCCACGAAGGCAAATGCCAACGGCACGCCAGCAAAGTTCGAAGCTACAGCAGAAAATGTAACCAACATTGACCGTAATGCTTTGGGCAGGCCGCCTATGGTCACAGAATAGGCAAGAAAAAAGCCAAAGATTCCACCGCCCAGTGCAGTCACCGCGCTGATTTGGATACTCAGCAGGTAAGAACTTACAATGGTTGGATTTTGAAATAGCTGTGCAAGGTTGGCGAACGTAAATCTTCCCTGAGTATCCAGGAAAGCGTCGATCATCAAACGAGCTGATGGCCAGATCAGAAAAAGAATCGCGAACAAGAAAAAAGGCGAAACGCCAAGCCATTTTTTCAAGTTCAGAGGATTTGCAGAATTTCGGGAGGCGGGAAGCGCTGTTTGTGCCATAACCTGCTCCTGCGTAAAAGCTTTTTTAGAGTGAGACCCCGCTTGTGGCAGGGTCTCACTATGCTATTGATTTTGAACTAAATTATGGGGCGGCCTTGATGTCGGAACCAACCGCTGAATCCCAATTCTTGGTGATCAAGTCGCTGGCGCTTTTCATCTGGGCATCAGTTGGGAAGACTGCACCGGAGACATCGGGGAGCTTGGCAGCGAGGTCGGCTGGGACCACGTTGCGAGCACGCAAGTCAGCTTCACGGATTGGGTGGCAATAACCCTTCATCCACTGCAACTGTCCGGCATCCGAGTAGAGATATTCCATCCACAACTTGGCGGCATTGGGGTGCGGGGCGTAGGCGCTGATGGCCTGAACGTACACGCCACCGAAGCGGCCACTCTTGGGGATCACAACGGAAACCTTCGGGTTGCCGTTAAAGGAATCGACACCGGCGAGGGCATTGTAGTCCCAAGTGATGCGGACGGGGGTTTCGCCCTTGGCAACGAGGCCATTATTTGAAATCAACGGGACCAGGTTACCAGCTTTGTTCAACTTGGAGAAATAGTCGAGACCAGCCTGGGCGTTATCAAGCGAACCGCCATTAGCAAGGGCAGAGGCGTATACCGCCAGGATAGCCTGGTTTGAAGTGCGTGGGTCGCCAGAGAGAGCAACCTGACCCTTGTAGGCAGGATCCAACAGATCTGACCAATCCTGCGGAACCTTCGGCTGAACATCGGTATTGACCATGAAGGCCATTACACCATAATAGTCACCATACCAATAGCCATCGGCGCTTTTAGCGGAAGCAGGGATGGTGTCCCAAGTGGAGACCTTGTAGGGCGCGAAGAGAGCCTTGTTGGCTTCGCCGAATGAATAACCAACATCAACAACGTCAGGAGCCTGTGGTCCCTTGTTGTCTTTATTGGCTGTGATGGCAGTGATCTCATCGCCCGAACCAGCATCCGGGGTGATCTCATTGATGGTCAGACCATATTTCGTCTTGAATTCATCAAGCGCGCCGCCGTAGTTGCACCAGTCATGGGGCAGTGCAATTACATTCAACGTGCCCTCAGCCTTGGCTGCCGCAACAAGGGCATCCATGCCGGTGCCGCCGCTGGCAGCGGGTGCCGCTGTAGGCGTTGCCGCCGAGCCGCAGGCAGAAAGAATCATGCTGACGATCAGGACCAACGGAAAAACATAGAACAAAATCTTTTTGGTCATTCTCTTCTTCTCCTTTTGGATTTTTGTATGGAAACCATATGCTTCCATAGTTCGATTATAAACGAAACAGGAAACCTTAATCAAAATTAAACCAGACATTAACTGAGCATGATTGTGAAATTAAATTCAGGGTTCAGGTTGAAGGAAGAAGGAGTTGGCAAACTCATCTCGGAAGGATTGACCGGCAGGACATGCCATTCACGCGCCGCGGGCCAAAATCCCCAAAGTAACAGGCCGCAGGAAAGCAGGAGCAAAAGAACTCCGAGAAGGATTCGCAATCGCTTTGCCATGCGGCCTATTATAACTGGATTAATCTCAAAGACCAATTCAGCGGACTATTTAGAAATCTTGGCTGCTCTCATTTTTTGACGCACCATCGCCGAACGGAAAATACGATCGAAGAATCCATCATAACCATCTTTATCGTAAAGGATCATGTAATCGGCGGGACCGTATTCTTCGGGCAAATATAAAATTCCGCCGTTGGGATTAATTTCCAAAATGAATAACTCACCCTTTTCATTCATGCGGACATCGCAGCGACCATAACCCGTGCAACTCATCGCGAGAAACATGCGTCGGCCAATATCCTGCAAACGCTTAATCAAATCTGCATCTTTCACTTCACGAAATTCGAACGGCACGGAATAATCCCACTTGATATCGGCGTGCCAGAAATCGTGTCCTTCAGGGAAGATCAATTCAGTCGGCGGATAAACGAACGGCCTGGAAAGATCGTCGGGGTTATCCACGATGAAAACGTTGAACTCGCGCCCGACGATAAACTCTTCGACGCGCGCCGCACCAAATTCCGAAGAGATGCGTTCAAACTGGACCTTGAGCTGGTCCGCCGTTTCGACGCGACTCTGCGCCGTCATGCCGATGCTGCTATAACTGCGCGGATGCTTGACCATCAACGGATAACGCAACGTCTTAGCAAGCTTTTCAAAATCATCTTTCAACGTGATGTAAGTAATATCGCTTACCCAAAGTTGATTGGGAGCAGTTGGAATAAAGTCAACTATCAGGTTCGGATATTTTCGCATCCAATGGTCAGAAAAAGTTGTAACAGGAACTCTGCGTTTTCTTTTCCTTATCAACAGCTTATGAGTCGCCAGTAAATCAAACATGGCATCTCTGCCAATCTCAATATGGTGTTCTCTCATAAATCCTTCCATTTTAAACAATAGTTTTCTTGTTCCTAATCGCTTTAGCGTTTTTCTGATTCTCAATACTTCCTGAAGAATTAAATCATGTTGCAATGCTTCTTTTTCTGATTGTTTGACGTACTTATAAAAGGCTTGCCGACTATAACCAAGCAATGAGCAAAGCGTTTGTATGCTTCGGCTTTCGCTTTGCCCCATATTCATTATTGCTTGGTGCCAAGCTTTTTTTTCCAGTCGGTTCCTGTTTCTTTATTGGCAATATTGATGATTTCTTCAAGCAGCTTATTATGCAATTGCTGCTTTTTAAGCTCCTTCTGTAGGAGCTTTACTTCGTTTGGCAATTCAGGCTCTTTCATGCCTGATTCTTTTTCCCTTTTGCGTTTCATCTTTTCACGCCATGTTGGTTTTCGACCTTGATATTCCAAAACCCAGTCGCAAATACTACGGAATGGAATATCATATTTCAAACCAAGTTCCCGATAAGTGTAGTTGCCGGTTAA
>JAKBYW010000425.1:0-2671 GCA_021840275.1 Chloroflexota bacterium
CATTGGAAGCGGCTGAGATCATGGAACATTTCCAATGGCGCGAGGAAGTGAAGGATAAAGATGAACTCGCGAGCGAGTTGGCAGACGTGGCACTTTATCTTTTGCAACTGGCATCCGTTTTAAAGACCGACCTTGAACAGGCTATTTTGAAAAAATTGGAAATCAATAAATCAAGAACATGGGATGACAAATGAGAGTCAGTATATTTGGAAGCTCAAAGCCGACCCCCGGCGATAAAACATATACCGAAGCGTTTGAATTAGGCGGTCTGCTCGCCAAACGCGGACACATTGTATTGACAGGCGGCTACATGGGCACGATGGAAGCCGTCAGCCGTGGCGCGGCCGAAGCAGGCGGACACGTAATCGGCGTGACATGCAGCGACATTGAGAAATGGCGAACTGTCGACGCAAATCAATGGGTCAAGGAAGAAATCCAAAGAACCACTTTGACGGATCGCATTTTAGGTTTGATCGAAAATTGCGACGCGGCGCTGGCCCTGCCCGGCGGTCCCGGCACATTGGCAGAGATTTCGCTCATGTGGAATTTGATGATCATCGATTCGCATCACCGGAGGCCGCTGATCCTGATCGGGGACGGCTGGCGGTCCGTGATCGATCAGGTTTACACGTCTTTGGATTCTTATGTGTCCGCTTCACAAAGAGAATTGGTACAATTCGCGGCGGATATAGAATCTGCAGTGGAAATGCTAAAGTAATTTTACGTGTCATTGCGAGACAGCGTTTCGGGCGTTCTTTGCCCGCGTCGAAGCAATCTCCAATTAACCGGGGAAGATTGCTTCGCAAAAAGCGCTCGCAATGACAGAATTCAATCGAGGAAAAATGGCTGAAGATAAACTTACAACCCGCAGTGAAGATTTTTCGGAATGGTACAACCAACTTGTGCTGAAAGCCGAGATGGCCGATTACGCCCCCGTGCGCGGATGTATGGTCGTGCGGCCTTACGGCTGGGCTTTATGGGAAAACATCACTGCCGCGCTTGATAAACGCTTCAAAGAGACGGGACATGTCAATGCCGCGTTCCCAATCTTGATCCCCATGTCGTTCTTTGAAAAAGAAAAAGAACACGTGGAAGGCTTCTCGCCCGAACTGGCCGTCGTCACGCACGGCGGCGGAGAAAAGCTGGAAGAGCCTCTCGTGGTGCGACCCACTTCCGAAACCATCATCGGTTATATGTATTCCAAGTGGATCAAATCCTGGCGCGACCTGCCCGTACTCATTAATCAATGGGGCTCTGTCATGCGCTGGGAACTCCGCACAAAGTTATTCCTTCGCACTGCCGAGTTTTACTGGCAGGAAGGCCACACTGCGCATGCATCCAAAGAGGAGGCGCTCGAAGAGATGTATCGCATCCTCGATATTTATGCGGACGTTGCCATCAACGAAGCCGCCATCCCTGTCATCAAAGGCCGCAAAAGTGAGACCGAAAGATTCGCGGGCGCACAGATCACAACCTCCATCGAAGGCATGATGCAGGATAAGCGCGCTTTGCAATCTGCCACTTCACATTATTTCGGACAGAATTTCGCAAAGGCCTTCGAGATCCAATACGTTGACCAAAACAACACGCTTCAATTCTGCGAGACCACTTCGTGGGGTTTGTCCACTCGCATGATCGGCGCCATCATCATGACGCACGGCGACGACCAAGGACTGGTTCTGCCTCCCCGCCTCGCGCCGATTCAAGCGGTCATCGTTCCGATTTACAAAAATGATATTGAAAAAAGCAAGGTCATGGAAGTAGCCGATAGAATTTTCTCCGAACTCAAAGCCGCGGGCATTCGTCTAAAAATGGACGATCGCGAAAATGTCAGTTCGGGATTCAAGTTCAACGATTGGGAAATGCGCGGCGTTCCTGTGCGCGTCGAGATCGGGCCTAAGGATGTGGAAAAAGGCTCGGTGGCGCTGGCCCGCCGCGACATCCCCGGAAGAGGCGGAAAATCCTTCGTCCCGCAATCGAATCTGGCCGCGACCCTCAGCGGATTGCTGACCGATATTCAAGCGTCCATGCTGAAAAAGGCCACTGATTTCCGCGATGCGAATATCCACGATCCCAAGGATTATGCCGAACTGAAAAATGTGCTGGCTGACGGCTGGGCGCTTTCCTGGTGGTGCGGTTCGAAGGAATGTGAGGCCAAAGTCAAGGAAGACACGAAAGCCACCACCCGCAACGTTCCGCTCGACCAGGCCACAGGCGCAGGCAAGTGCATTGTCTGCGGCGAGAAGGCTGATAAGAAAGTTTATTTCGCCAAGGCATATTAATCACGCATTACGGACTACGCATTATGATTATTTCGTAATGCGTAATCCGGAAAAAATATATGCCCGCAATTGATCTTGCACGTCTTCGCAAACAAGCCTCGCGTCTCGCAGATTTTTTCTTCGCGCCCGACGAGTTCTTAAATCACCTGCACGAGATGCTCGAATTTTATGTCAACCGCACGATGCGAAAACCACAAGCCATCGCGCCAGGTTCAAACCTCCCTACTTATCGGACACACAGCGTCGTCATCAAACAAATCGAACAGGAAATTTCGCGCAGTGCCAGTGAGTATCCTGAAGCCGCGCTCGAACTGGCTGATCTTCTCTGGGACGAGGGTTATCTCGAGACTCGTTTGCTGGCCGCATTTCTGCTCGGTCATATTCCGCCG
>JAKBYW010000426.1:0-2659 GCA_021840275.1 Chloroflexota bacterium
GCTGAGCGAACGGATTTGCCGTCGAAACGGCGCGCGGCAAACTTGTCGCGGATAAAGTTTTTGTGGCAACGTCCGGTTATACGAGTCACGCCACACCAAAATTGCAAAAGAAAATCATCCCCATTGGTTCGTTCATCATCGCAACTGAAAAATTATCGGCCGAACTGGCACATGAGCTCAGCCCGAAGAACCGCATGATCTTCGATTACAAACATTACCTGAATTATTTCAGGCTATGGAACGGACGCATGATCTTCGGCGGGCGCGCGGCGTTCTTCCCTGAAAATGAAAACACGATTCGAGACAGCGCCAAAATATTGCGGCGCGAAATGGTGCAGGTTTATCCGCAATTGAAGGACGCGCAAATTGAATATGTCTGGGGCGGCACGCTCGACTTCGCCTTCGACATGATGACACACGTTGGCGAGATGGATGGGATTTTCTATTCGCTCGGCTACGCCGGGCACGGTGTGGCGATGGGAACTTATCTGGGTAAGACCGTTGCTGAAGCGATGATTGATAACAACATCAAAGATCATCCTTTCGCGGCTTTTGGTTTTCCGGGCGCACCGCTTGGACTTTACGATGGCCATCCATGGTTTTTGCCGTTCGCTGGAATGTGGCACAAGATTTTGGATTGGGTGGAGTAGGTCGAATTGACAATCCGACCTACAACATACGGATTTCTTTCTCTCAAAACAATTCAGTAAGAGTCCGTGTATTCCGTGAAATCCGTGTCCCAAAACATTTGCCCGTGTAAAAGTTTTGCTGTATATTTAGCCCAATATTTTGCCAAAGGAGTAGAGCAATGGCCAAAAGCAGCAAGCCGAAGGAAATGGATGGCGAAGTTTTTTATCCATCGGAAGAAGTGATCGCCCAGGCGCGTATAAAAGATTGGGACGCGCTGGCCGAGAAAGCCCGCAAAGATCCGCAAGCTTTCTGGGCCGCAGAGGCCGAAGAACTCGAATGGTTCCAAAAATGGGACAAGGTTCTGGACGATTCAAAGAAGCCATTCTTCAAATGGTTTACGGGTGCCAAAACAAATATTGTCCACAATGCAATTGACCGCCACCTCAAAACTTATCGCAAAAATAAACTCGCCCTGATCTGGGAAAGCGAAGATGGCAAGACCGATCGCACGTTCTCGTATTATTCCATGAACCGCGAGGTCAGCCGCATGGCGAATATCATCAAAGCCATGGGCATTCAAAAGGGCGAGCGCGTCACAATTTACATGGGACGCATACCTGAGATCGTTTTCGCCATGCTGGCCTGCGCCAAGATCGGCGCCATCCATTCGGTCGTCTTTGGCGGTTTCTCGGTGGATGCTTTGCCGCGACGCATTGCAGACAGCCAGTCGAAATTGGTCATCACGATGGATGGCAGTTATAACAATGGCAAGGTTGTTGAACTTAAACGCACCGTGGACGAGGCGCTCAAGCGCTGCCCGTCGGTTGAGAATGTGGTCGTCGTCAAGCGCACCGGTCAGGATGTCCCGATGGAAGCGAACCGCGATCACTGGTATCACGATCTGTGCGCGCTGCCCATCGCCAATGGCAAATGCGCCACCGAAGTCATGAACGCGGAAGATCCGCTTTATATCTTGTACACATCCGGCTCGACCGGTAAACCAAAAGCCATCCTGCACACGCACGGCGGTTACATGGTTGGCATTTACTCCACACTCAAATATGTATTCGACATTCAGGATGAAGACCGCTGGTGGTGCGCGGCCGACCCAGGCTGGGTCACGGGACATTCGTACATCGTCTATGGCCCACTGCTCAATGGCGCGACATCGTTCATGTTCGAGGGCGGGCCGTCGTATCCGTATCCGAATCGCTGGTGGCAGTGCGTCGAGCGTTATGGCATCACCATCTTGTACACCGCGCCGACCGCCATCCGCGGCTTGATGCGTTTCGGCGAAGCGTGGCCTGCCAAGCACGATCTCTCCTCGCTGCGACTGCTGGGAACTGTTGGCGAACCAATCAATCCCGAAGCGTGGAAATGGTATCACCGCGTCATCGGAAAAGAGAAATGCCCGATCATGGATACCTGGTGGCAGACCGAGACCGGCATGTTCATGATCACTCCCACGCCGACGGTGGCGCTCAAACCCGGATCGGCCACGCGTCCTTTCTTTGGACAGGAGGCGGAGATTGTGGACGAACAGGGGAATCCCACCCCAGACGACACGGAAGGCTATCTCACGCTGAAAAATCCGTGGCCAGCCATGCTCCGCACCATCTACGGCGACAACGAACGCTATGCGACTCAATACTGGAGCAAGTTTCCCGGACGCTACACCACCGGCGACTCAGCCAAGCGCGACAAGGACGGCTATTTCTGGATCATCGGCCGCGTGGACGATGTGATCAAAGTCTCGGGCCATCGTCTGGGAACCGCTGAAGTTGAATCGGCGCTGGTCAGCCATCCCGCGGTGGCTGAGGCCGCCGCGATCGGCCTGCCGCACGAAGTCAAAGGTCAGGGCATCTTCACCTTCGTTATCCTGCGCGCGGGCTTTGCTCCCTCGCCCGAATTGGCCGAAGAATTACGCCAGCACGTTGCCACGCACATGGGCCCGATTGCGAGGCCGGAGGAAGTGAAGTTCATCGATAAACTTCCCAAGACGCGCTCGGGTAAGATCATGCGCCGCGTG
>JAKBYW010000427.1:0-2657 GCA_021840275.1 Chloroflexota bacterium
CTCCCGCCGCTGACCACGGCCAAAGTCCCGGCCGGATGCGACCCACACAAAGTCCGCGCGCGGCTGCTCAACGAGTACAACATCGAGATCGCAGCCGGATTCGGCGTGCTCAAGGATGAAGTCTGGCGCATCGGCCTGATGGGATATTCCAGCCGGCGCGAGAATATCACGCTCTTCCTGGCCGCGTTGAAGGAATTGTTATAAATCAGCAGGGAAGAATGTGAAGAGCGTGGCGAGTCTTGTTTTTCTTCGCATCTTTCCTGATGCCCATTAGTTAGATCATGAACAATAGCCGGCCATTAATTACCAAGATAGCATCCACAACCGTCACACTCGTTGTGCTTGGCGCGCTGTTTTATTTTTGGGCGATGCAAAATTACACACATCAAGATTACACCAACTCCAATTTCTTTTTCTTCTGGCTTTCGGGACACATGATAGGGTTGGGTCAAAATCCATACAACCAGGCCCAATGGCTGGCAGGGCATGCAGCCTTCGGTGCGACTTGGATACCGAACAAGATTTTCCCTTATCCCCTGCCACTGGCCTTCTTTACAGTGCCGCTTGGATCGCTTTCTCTGGGGCAGGCTTATATTGTGTGGCAGATCGTTTCGCAAATTATTATAGCGATCAGTATTTACTTGTTGTTGCGGCATTGGCAGGAACAGCCTCAAAGAATGCTCTTCCTGCCCTTAATGGTTTTCCTGCTGTTCTTTGGCCCCGTCTTCTTGACTTTACAGGTTGGCTCCATTGGTCCTGTGGCTTTGGGCGCGGTTCTGCTCTGCATCCTTTTTCTGGAAAGAGATCAATCCTTTCTGGCGGGATCTGTTCTCGCGCTGACGATCCTAAAGCCGCCGCAGGGAGTCACTATTCTCGTACTCGCAGGGATCTGGCTTCTTGCCCGCCGCGATTGGAAGGCCATTCTTGGCATGGGCCTGGGCGGGATATTCTTATTGCTATTGGGAATTATCCGTGACCCTTTATGGCTGGTCAAATTCCGCGGCGCCAGCGAAGTCGTCCTCGACCGGACTTTGGGTATTCAATCCAATATTTATAGTTTCGCCTACCTGACATGCAATCAGAACCTATCCTGCATGTGGATCTTCGGCACACTTGGGACTCTCCTCGCGCTCGGATTGGGCGGACTCTATCTCTGGCGCAACAGAGAGCGGCTGACAGCCTGGGAAGCGTTTAACGTCATTATCCCGCTTGGATTTGTTTCAACCATTTATCTCTGGTCATACGACCAACTGCTTTACATTATCCCGATCACATGGATAGCAGCGAAATTAACTGAAAGAACAAAATCCTACATCCCGGCTTTCGTTTTCCTGATCGCTCTGGATTTGTTTACTCTTATGGCGCTTCTAGTACAGGCTGGTACGCGCAAGGATTTATTGAGCATCGCCACGACTATTCTAACGCTTGGGTTATGTCTTTTACTCTTGCACTGGAAACCACAGCCCAATCAACAATCCCTGACAACTTAATAGAGTCTACGAACGATTGATATTGCCAAGCAACTCTGATCGTTTAATCATTGCCATGATGTCGAAAAGTCTGGAGATATGATGAGCGTCTTCACGCAGAAATCTGAGCAAAACCGTTTTTATGATTACGCCCTGTGGCTCGCGATCTTCACCATCGCCTACAACCTGCTCGAAGGACTGGTCTCGGTCTACTTCGGCGCGCACGATGAGGCGCTGACCCTGTTCGGCTTCGGCGTAGACAGCTTTATTGAAGTCATGTCAGGCATTGGCATTCTGGCAATGGTCATTCGGATTCGCCAGCACCCTGATACGTCGCGCGGAGGATTTGAGCGAACCGCCCTGCGTATCACGGGCTGGGGATTCTATCTGCTCGCCATGGGATTGCTGCTCACCGTCATCTACAATTTGTTCACAGGCCACAAACCGACCACGACTTTGAGCGGCACGATCATTTCGCTGATCTCCATCGCAATCATGTGGGCGCTGGTGACGGGCAAACGCAAAGTTGGACTCAGGTTGAATTCTGCGCCCATTCTGGCGGATGCAAATTGCACGATGGTCTGTATTTACATGTCAGCGGTTTTGCTTGCTGCCAGTTTGATCTATCAATTTACAGGCTTTGGTTTCACCGACAGTCTCGGCGCGATTGGGTTGATCTATTTTTCCATCAACGAAGGCAAAGAGTCCCTGGATAGAGCTGCGGGCGCGGAGAATGGTTGCGCTGATGATGATTGCAAAGGGTAATCCTTATAATTACAACTATCTGCGCCTGCAAATCAAGCGGAAGATTTTCTCACCACAAATGGCGGGGTATTCGACCCGCTAAGGAATAAATGCAACAGGCGCAGTATGTTCGCCACTCATCCCGATGTCCTTTGCGAAGAAGCAACAAGAAACTTGGCGTCTCTGCGGCTTTGCGGTGAAGGTTTTCGAGAAATTTGCATCCGGAATTTGAAGGCAGCAGCTGGGATTAATGGCCAAAAGTTCTGCATCTAAATAAGTTATAATTGCGTCCGCATGAAATTCCATTTAGGAGGTGGTACGAAAAATCTATCGGGAAAGACAGCGCATGGCCCTTCAAGTTTTGAAGGGTGACGAGGATGAGGGTTCTCCATCACGGGATGGAGCTAATCGACCACTACGGTTGAAAAAATCGACAGATCAGCG
>JAKBYW010000428.1:0-2652 GCA_021840275.1 Chloroflexota bacterium
TTCCGATCATGCGCTTTCGATGTTTGATGAACTGGGCTTTTGGACAAAATCGCCGCGCTATTTGTTTGGCGAACCGAACCCGCTTTTCTATGAACAGGCCGCCTGGGGTGCGACCACGCGCCGCGAACGCTTGCAAGCTCTGACAGCACTGGCTGCCTATCATCTGCCTTTTGCGCAAAAACCGGAGACGCCGCCAGTCATTGTGACATCGGCGCGCTCGTTGATGACGCGCACTTTGCCGCGCCGCGATTTCTTGAAAGCCTGCAAAAAAATAGCGGCTAATCAGACTGTACATACAGACACACTTTTGCATGGCTGGGCCGAGATGGGTTATCAACGCGTCAACACCGTGCTCGAGCCGGGACAGTTCTCCAGTAGGGGCGGCATTTTGGATCTGTGGCCGACGGCGGAGAATCTGCCCGTCCGCCTGGATTTCTTCGGGGACGAGATCGAATCTCTGCGTCGGTTTGATCCCGCCAGTCAGCGTACGGTGGAAAAGCTCGAATCGATTCTTGTAACACCCGCGCGCGAATTTATTGCAAAAGATAATTCGATATTAGAAAAATCGGAATCCGACTCTGCGAATATTGAGTTATCTGAATTTCACATCCCGCTCCTGCATCAACAGTCTGCAAGCCTGCTCGATTATTTGCCGCCCAAAGCCTTGGTGCTGATCGATGATCTTTCCATCGTTGATGGCATGGTTTCCGAAGTCGAAGAGCAGGCAGTCAAACTGCGACAGGAGAGTATCGAAGAAGGAACGCTCTCGCCGGATTTCCCCGTCCCTTATTTGACCTGGTCTGAATTGCTGGATAGTTTGCATGGATATACATCGCTTGAATTGGGATACTCAAGCGCGTTAGAACTCCCCTCGCCCAATGGGAGAAGGTCGCGAAGCATGGGTGAGGGCGAGAGCCTATCGTCTGCGTTTGCGATTGGGCAGAGATTCGCCGGGAGGTTGAAACCGTTCATCGAGCACGCGTCCGCTTTGGTGTCCAAAAATGAGGCGCTTGTCATCGTCTCGCGGCAGATAGAGCGGCTGCAAGAACTTTGGAAAGGGACCGCGGACGATGGACCGACGACGGTCAATGGTCTACAGTCAACGGTCTTTATCGAAGCATCCTTGTCGGAAGGATTCATTCTCGACCATTTCCATCTGATCACGGACTCTGAAATCTTTGGTTGGGAGCGGCCCCAGCCGCGCACGCGCCAGAGGCAGACCACGGAAACGCCCGAGTCTATTTATGCGGATTTACAGCCGGGCGATTACGTTGTCCACATCGATTACGGCGTCGGACGTTTTGGCGGGCTGGCCACGCGCGAATTGGATGGTCACCTGCGCGAGTTCTTGACCGTCGAGTACGAAGGCGGCGGGCAGCTCTATGTGCCCGTCCATCAAGCAGATCGCTTGACGCGTTATGTCGGCGCGGAAGGCGTGGAACCCGCGCTGGACCGGTTGGGGGGACAGGAATGGCACGAGAAAAAAGGCCGCGTGAAAGAAGCGGTGCTGGAAGTCGCGCAGGAAATGCTCGACCTGTACGCGCGCCGCAATGTTGTGCAAGGTTATGCCTTCAAGCCGGATACGCAATGGCAAAAAGAATTGGAAGATAGTTTTCCATACGTCGAGACCGACGATCAGGCCAAAGCCATCGTGGATATAAAGCGTGACATGGAAACGCCGCGACCAATGGACAGACTCTTGTGCGGCGATGTGGGTTATGGAAAAACCGAAGTCGCATTGCGCGCGGCCTTCAAAGCCGTGATGGACGGCAAGCAGGTCGCGATCCTTGTGCCCACCACGGTGCTGGCTCAACAACATTACGAAACTTTTTCTCAAAGGCTTGCAGCGTACCCAGTGAAGGTCGAAATGCTTTCGCGCTTTCGCTCGCCGCGCGAACAGACAGAGATTCTCTGCAAACTTTTTACCGGCGAAATTGATATCGTGATCGGCACGCACCGTTTGATTTCATCGGATGTGCAATTCAAGGAGCTTGGCCTGGTGGTGATCGATGAAGAACAGCGCTTTGGTGTGACTCACAAGGAGCATCTCAAAAAACTCCGCACCGAAGTGGATGTGTTGACGTTGACGGCCACGCCAATCCCGCGCACGCTTTACATGGCGCTGACCGGCGTGCGCGATATTTCGAATCTCAACACACCGCCGGAGGAACGTCTGCCCATCGTCACGCACGTTGGGCCATATTCGCCTAAGCTGGTGCGTCAGGCCATTTTGCGCGAGATCGAGCGTGGCGGACAAATTTTCTTTGTGCATAATCGTGTCCACACGATTCACGCAATGAAGGCGCACCTCAACCAGCTTGTGCCCGAAGCGCGCGTCAACATCGGCCACGGCCAGATGAACGAGCACGAACTTGCTTCGGTCATGCACCGTTTCAACATGGGCGAGATTGATATTTTGCTTTCGACCACCATCATCGAATCCGGATTGGACATTCCGAATGCGAATACACTGATCGTGGACCGTGCCGACACTTTCGGTTTGGCTCAACTCTATCAACTGCGCGGCCGGGTCGGACGGGGAGCGGCGCGGGCCTACGCGTACTTTTTCCGCCACCGAAAACTTTCCCCGACGCTGGATGGTCAGCAGCGTTTGGAAGTCATCGCCGAGAACACGCAACTCGGCGCGGGTTA
>JAKBYW010000429.1:0-2636 GCA_021840275.1 Chloroflexota bacterium
GAACTTCACATTCTGCCCAACCAGTGGAGTCAGATCAAGGTCGGCCTGATAATATTGGCCTTCATAATTTTCAACAAAAGCCCAGAAGGTCTGGATATTCGAGCTGCTGCCCACCAGATAGTCAAGGCGAAATACGACATAACAGGAGGTGGAGCCGTATGCGCAGTTGACAATCGAGCGGAAGCGATCTCCAGCTTTGACATTGTAAGACGGGTAGATACCCTGGATATATCCATTGTTGACATTTTGGGGGAAGGTCACCAAACCCGGACTTGCAGCAACAGTGCCATTCTCAAGCGTTGGATTGGTAACTTTCAACACAAAACCATTCGGTGAGCCATCAGTTCCTGGGCAGGGCAGCGCGCCTGCGCCGCTGTACCAGGCTGCTGAACAGGCATTGGCAGCGAAGTCATACATTGTCCCTGCAACGGGAGGCGGAGGCGGGGCAATCGGGCCGCTTACTTGGATATCGACCCACCACGACTTGGTTCCATCTCCGCCAATGCCAAATGGAATACCACCGGCATTCTTGAATCTCCAATAACCTCGATAGGAACCTCCACTGCCGGGCGCGGTCAGATTGATCGACAGATTAACCGTCTGACCAGGGACGACGGAATTCGGCAAAGCCGCCGAAGCAGGTCCGCCCATTTGATTGCCGGAGTCAAAGATCAATGAATAGGAGGTGGTCCAGGTGCAGGTACCTACATTCTTGATGCGCCAGGTTTTAATGAAGGGGGTATTGGGATTAAATACTGTGCCATCCGGAACCGTCACATCAGCAATGAATTGGGCGCGATCACATGCAGCGGGTTGAGGCGTTATGGCGCCCGGCGTGATCGGGACAGGCGTGATCGGCACAGCACCTGCTCGCACCAAGCTGGGATTAATCCACAAAGCGCGGTCGCCCGCTGGTGCTCCGATTGCGCGCACCCCCAGGATCAAACTCACATTTTGCCCGGCCAGCGCGCTCAAATTTATGCTGGCATTATACGAAGAACCATCATACTTTTCTTCCCATGTCCAAAGGGTATAGACATATCCACCGGAAGTTTTGTATTGCAAATAGTAACGAGCATCGCAGCTGACTGCGCCATTTTGACAGCCAACCGTGGCCTGGAATACATCGCCTGATTGAATCGTCATGGCGGGATAGACGCCATCCACAACGCCGTTATATATCTGTTGTGGAGAAGTGAGTATGCCAGGGTTCAATGCTGGAACATTGTTTTCCAGAACCGGATTTTGCAGGTTAATGGCAAAACCATCCACACTTCCATCGGTTCCCGGGCAGGGCAGCAGAGCGGTATCGTTGTACCAATTGGCCTGGCATAAATTCGATGTAAAATCGTAGGCTACGCCATAACCACCGCCGGATACTTTGATATCCACCCACCAGGCTTGGTTGGCATTTGCGCCAATGCCGAACAGAGCGCCGGAAGCATTCCTGAATTTCCAGTAGCCGATGTACTCGCCCGAGGCGCTGGGCGCGATCATATTCACAGTCACATCGACGGTCTGTCCGGGAGCAACGTTACTCGGAAAATTTACCGAAGCCGGAGCGCCCATCTGCTGGCCTGAATCAAACACCAACGTATAAGCGGTTGTCCAGGTGCAGGAGCCGATGTTCTTCAAGCGCCATGTTTTCTGGAACGCGGCTCCAGGACTGAATGAAGTCCCATCAGGAACAGTAACATCCGTGATAAACTGCGCCCAATCGCACACTGAGTACGCCGCGGCGTGTTGCGGTGTTGAGAGGCTGGCCGCCGGAAAAAACGAGAGCAACATGGCCACCAGCATCATGGTCAAACCCAAAGATAATTTAGATTTCATCAAGTTCTCCTTCTCTAAACAACAACAGGAACAGGAGCAGGCCGTTGAAATTGACATTCATGAGAAAAGAAAGGTTCATGTCATGATTATACGCCATGCAAAGTATAACTTTTATTGAATAAATCATCAAGGATATAAATGACCAGGATGTAAATGACCCCCAATTGCGCCATATAATGGATTCGATGAACCGCACGATCCTTCATCTCGACTTGGATGCCTTCTTCTGCTCCGTTGAAGAAACGCGTAATAATGACTTGCGGGGCAAACCGTTCGCGGTTGGCGGCAGGCCCGACGAGCGTGGTGTCGTTGCATCATGCTCGTACGCGGCGCGGAAATTCGGCGTTCGTTCTGCGATGCCAATGTCACGCGCATTGCGCCTCGCGCCCAATCTCATCATCGTTCCCGGACGGCATAAACTTTACAGCGAAGTTTCCAAACAAGTCATGGCGCGGCTTCATAACCTGACGGGACTCGTTGAACAGATTTCCATTGACGAAGCCTTTCTGGATATTTCTGATCTGCGCGATGAAGATCCCGAACGCATCGCACGCGGACTTCAAGCGGGTATCCGCGACGAATTATCTTTGCCAAGCTCGATCGGAATCGCGTCGAACAAGCTCGTGGCAAAGATCGCCACCGAAGTCGGCAAAAAAGCCTCCAAAGGAAACGGTCCACCCTTTGGCTTGACCATCGTCCCGGCTGGCGAAGAAGCCGCATTCCTCGTTCCCCTTCCAGCAGACATGTTGTGGGGCGTCGGTCCGAAAACATCTGTGCGGTTAGCTGAATTGGGAATCCACACC
>JAKBYW010000430.1:0-2634 GCA_021840275.1 Chloroflexota bacterium
CTTGACCATTTCATCCAGCGTTCCATGCGCGACGAAGAACGGCTTGCCGTTTAATGGGCGCTTGGCTGCAACTGACTCCGCTCCCGCTGGAACAAATCCCGCCAGCACCGCCGCACGCCTGATCCGCTCAGGATAAAGCAGAGCAAGCGTGTTGGTCATCGCCGCGCCCTGACTGAAACCGGCCACGTCGAACTGGCTTACGTCAATCTTATTCTCAGCCGCGTAATCGTCCACGAGGCGGATCAGTGCCTCAGCAGGTGGACGAAGGTCATCGAGGCCGGGCCAGCTGTGGTTCCCGGAAAGATGCGGGCGCCACGAATAGCCGCTCGGCTCGGCTGCATGAGGCCCACGCGGGGCGATTATCCAATAGTTCGTTGTCAGGTTTCGCGTGAACAACCACATTGAGTTTTCGTCACCAGTCCAACCGTGTAAAAGCAGAAGCAGGCGCGGCGTACCTTCCGATGCGGGGCGGACACGCAGAGTCCAATCTTGAAATGTAATGAGGTTAGTTTCATTTGGGACGCGCATTTTTTACAATCCAGTCAATTCCATAGAGAGCAAGAAAGATGAGGGCGATGGGCACCAACCCGCCCAGAAAACATAGAAGGCCAAAAGCTGCCGCACCGGGGCCATAGATGAGATAGATCAAGCCGGTGCCGATAACAAAAAGCAACACGAACGCGCCAACCCCAAGGCGGATATTTGTGTTTTTGGCATAATCACGCAAGTCGCGTTTCATCGGACTTCTCTGAACACTGCCCGGCGCAGACGATTAGGCCAGGATGTGATACGTCTGAGTTCA
Source organism: Chloroflexota bacterium (assembly GCA_021840275.1). Taxonomy (GTDB): domain Bacteria; phylum Chloroflexota; class Anaerolineae; order Anaerolineales; family Villigracilaceae; genus Fen-1038. The sequence goes on from JAKBYW010000430.1 coordinate 803, forward strand.
GGGAGCGCGGCCTCCGCGGCAGTTTCACCGAGTTCCACCACAGCATGCACGTCTACACGATCAAGCACGCCAATGCCTGTCATATCAGGACGAATGATCACATCCGGCTTTTCGATTTGGAGACGAAGCTCAGCGATCTGGCGATTGCCAATATCGATCGAACGCATAAAAAGATCAAAGGCTTTTGTAATTCGCAAACTACTAAGTCGGGAAATGAGCGGCGCAGGCAATACACTGGGCAAAGGCATGGACAATGAATGCGGAGGCGCACCAAGCGGCGTGCTCAATGACACAGCCACAACCGGCGAGGAAGGCGCGAGCGAACGCGCCAGAGCAACCGGCACCGGGTTCAACACGCCGCCATCGGCCAGTTCCCAATCGTCCCTGCGGAAGGCTGGAAAGATACCGGGCAAAGCAATCGTGGCAAGGATGGCATCACGCAACAGACCCGTATCCAAAATAATCTCACAAGAAGTAAGCAGGTCCACAGCCGTGACCGCACAGGGAATTTTCAGATCCTTGAAAGTACGCTCGCCGAGCGTATGTACCAGCCATTTATGGACTCCGCCAAGTCCGAGAAATGACGGACTTTCATCTCTAACGCGATCATACAAACGGGATTGATCCACCGCTGCAAAGATATCTTCGATCTCATCTGGACTAAAGCCGGCCGCGTAAAAAACAGCCACCATCCCGCCGAAACTGGTTCCCGCAATCGCGCGGATGTGGAAGCCTTCTTTTTCGAGAACGCGCAGAACGCCGATGTGAGAATTACCTTTTGACCCGCCACCGCCAAGCGCTAATGAAATATCCATACCTATTCCTGATTATATGCTCGAATGAAAACTTACCTTATTTTTTTGGATGGCCGTTTTGAATTGGCCGAAAATCCCAGTCCAGCGACTAGCAAACACAGCACAACAGACAGCACAATTAAAGGAACGTCGGCTGGCCGCCCATTCGTTACCGGGAACATTGGAATGGGAGTCGCTGTTGGAGTTGATTCCTTGACGGGCAAAATCGTGGCAGGCAAAGAAACTGTTGCAATAACAGAGGGCGGTACATTGGTCTGGGTTGCTATTACAACTTTTTTGATGACCAGCTTTTGCTTTTCATATATGTCAGTCGATGGCAAATTATTCAGTTTCCTGATTTCCTGAATTTTCGTATCATACGCAATGGCAATGCTCCAAAGCGTCTGGCCATATTGCACTTCGTGAATTACAAGGCCCTCTGAGTCTGGTGTGCTGAGCGCCACAGGCACCATGAACTGCCCGGCATTGGACGTGCCATTGACGGTTATACCGCTAACCAACGTGCCAGCCGCGGCAGGGGTATAGTCATCCTGTGGTTTACCGCTGGCAGTTGGTCTGGCACAATCGATCACAAAATACATTGCGCCATCACTGGCAACAGCAATCCCCGCCCCACTGTCCATATAATTGGGCGAAAGCATGGTGTTGGTATGAACATCATCGCCCAGCCACCATTGAATTGCATCCTGCACGCCGGTTGCAGAAACCCAGTTCTCGGATCGGTATCCACCCAGGGATAAGTCGCCTCCCAACGGATAGCCCAGAGAAATTAACTCGTCGGTCAGGCTCATGCCATTTGGCCGTAAATGTCCCGACGCGCCAGCCGAGCCTGCCAAAACGTCAGCTTGTGATTGGGCTACTTCCGTCAAAATGTGATTAACGGCCAGCGGAGGCAATCCATAAGAAAGCCGCAAGGCGTTAACTGCATTAATCAATTCAGCTGGGGACGGTGTGATCTGTTGATTATATACAACGCTCAATGCATTCGCGGCAGCTTTAGCGGGAGGCCACAGACTT
>JAKBYW010000022.1:0-11923 GCA_021840275.1 Chloroflexota bacterium
ATCGAACTGACGGGCACGCATCGTGGTAAAGAACACATCACGCCCGCGCATGCCCATCAGAAAATCGCCTGTGCCGCCGAGGGCGTTGTACACTTCCACAGCGCACGGATCGTGGATGATCGCATCGGGACGGACGGATTCGATGGCACGGCATGCCAACGGCACCAACAGAGTACGAGCAACGCCTTGCAAATTTACGGTCGTCATTTCTTGCTCGCCTTTACAGCTTCGGAAAAAATCTTCCTGCGCGTCGCATGTAGGATTTGTATTCATCGCCAAAAGCTTCGATCATCATTTGCTCCTCTTTCGGGATGCGCCACAACAACCCGGCGAATGCAAGTGCACAGATCGCCGCGAAAATCCAGTTGGCGGTCAATAACGTAAGCGAAATACACCAACCAAAAAGCCCCGCGTAAAGCGGATGGCGGATTCGGGCGTACGGTCCCGTTGTGATCAGGTGATGGCCTTTGGTCAATTGCAGTTGCGCCGACCATTGCGTATCCAGCGTAATTTGAGTCCATGTCCAGAAAATCACGCTGACCACACCAACTGCGAATCCTACCCAACGCAACCAGGTTGGCAGCGGAAACATAAATGAATCAATCCACTTTGCGCCAAGAAAGTACATCACCAGAAATATTATCAGCGCAAAGAATAGGATCATACGAAAGGCGATGAAAACACGCCCGCCCTCGCGCTTGATTGCGCCTTCATCGGGCATGATCCGCCCGCCGGAGCGGCGCACCTTGACCATGAAATAAATCCGCATGGCAAGCAACATCAAAAACAAAACAAGGAACGCAATGTGATAAACAGATTCGGATTCCATTATTTATTTCTCCTTTCCAAACCACGGAAAAAACATCGGGACGCGCTTGCAATAATCCAGCCACTGTTCACCGAACTCTGCTGAAAGTGCCTTTTCCTCATGGCGAGCGCGGACGCTGGTCAGTGGGGCGAAGGAGGCAAACAGCAGGGTTGTCCATGTGGCGTAGATCAGCAGGCTGCCGAGCGCGGCAAGCATAAGTCCCGCGTACATTGGATGGCGCACGATGGCAAACGGTCCGCTTGTAATCAGTTGATGACCGGCGAACAATTGTGCGCCAAAGCCGGTCGAGACAAAGTAATTTTTTCCCAGCGCCAGCCGTCCCCACAATATAAAAGACATGCCAGGAAAATACAACAGCGAGCCGACTAAAAACATCCACGCGCGGATTGGCGGTGAAATTGTCAATGGCAATGGAATCCATCCCAAGTAGCAAATGCCAAAGAACAGCAATGTCGAGGCGAGATAAAACCACGGGGAGCGCAACCAGCTGCCGGTGAGTCCAGTGGTGAGTCCCGCCTGGCGTTGGGTGCCGCGCCAAATTCCGTAGAGAACGATTCCCAGCGTGGCATAAGCCAGCAGTCCGCCCATCCAGCGAATGATCAGTGAAAGTTCCATTGCATCTGCCTCCCTTTACCAGAGACCTGGAATCAGCCTTGCTGATTTTTCCGCGTATGTACGAAACTGCGCGCCGAAGTGCGCCTCCAAAAGTTTCTCTTCCACATGGATGCGATATACCAATGCCGGAACGAGCAATAGAATCGCAGACAATCCCATTATGCTCGAATAGCCGAGACTAACTCCAAGTGCCATTAAGAGATATCCAAGGTAAGCCGGATGACGGATAATACGATAAGGTCCGCTTTGAACCAGCTCCTGGTCGTCTTTCACCGAAATATGTCCTGAATAATTGGAGCGCAACCTGCGCCGCGCCCAGACAAACAGAACCGCGCCTAGTATGACCAACATCAAGCCAATAAATGACATCCAACTGGCGCGAGGTAATATGGCGTTGAAATAGAGCCACTCAAGCGGGGCCAGATAGAACACGGCAATCATGCCTAAACTAACGAGCCAGAAAGACCAATCGCCGCGCTCTTCCTGCTCCATTGCACCGCTGGAAGACGATTCCCAGAAACGTTCTTTTTTTATGTGATAAACTATTATCAAGCCCGCGGCGTAGACAACACCTACCAGAAAGAGGAACCAGCCAACGGGGTTGGAGCTGAGCGTCTCAATTCCGAGCAATGCCAGCAAAATTGCAAAAGCGGGAGCAACCACCAGCAAAAAGAAAATCGCAGGGCGACTCATATCAGCCTCCTAATCATCCTTATCAATCATGTGTTGTATCGTCTTGACTTTGACACTTTCTGCAAAAAGAATACTGGTTAATCCAGACAACGTCAGCAATGCGGTCTCCCAACGATGGAGCGGCGCAAACTGGAATACATCGCGCAGGGCAGGGACGATCAATACCAAAACCAGGAAGAACATTGCCCCGCCCGTGATCCACCATAGCGCCTTGTTTGGAATACGCAGGGATTGGAAAATGGAAAGCGTCCGCGAGCGGTTGGCAAAAATCAGGCCGAGGTTGCCAATGACTAACGAGACAAAAGCGAACATACGCGCTTCGGCTTCGCCCAAGCCTTGCAACAATCCAAAAGCGTAAACGCCAGCCACCACTACTAGAATGCCGAGACCCTGAATCAGCCCCGAAAGAACCATCGAGCGCCCGAACAGCGGCGCTTCCAGTTTTCGCGGCGGACGCTGCATGATATCGGGTTCATCGTCCTCCATCTCAAAGACCACAGTGCAGGCCGGGTCTATGATCAGTTCCAGGAATAGCACGTGCACCGGCAGAAGCGCCAGCGGCCAGTTGAAAAAGACCGGGATGAGCGACATGCCTGCAATCGGGATATGCACCGAGAAAATAAAGGCCATCGCTTTTTTGAGATTATCAAAGATGCGGCGACCCATGCGCACCGCGGCAACGATGGACGCGAAATTATCATCCACTAAAACCAACGCAGCAGATTCGCGCGCCACATCGGTACCGCGACCGCCCATGGCGATGCCAATGTGCGCAGCTTTCAACGCAGGCGCGTCGTTGACTCCATCACCGGTCATCGCCACCACTTCACCATTGGCTTTCAACGCACTGACAATGCGAAGCTTTTGCTCAGGAACCGCGCGCGCAAAAATACAAGAGGTTTTGATGCGCTCTTTGAGGTCGTCATCGCTCATCGCGTCCAGTTCCGCACCGGTGATGATATTATCCAGCGGTTTCAAACCGATTTGCCGCGCAATGTTGCGCGCCGTGCCCGGATAATCGCCAGTGATCATGATGATGCGAATTCCAGCGGCGTAACATTCGTCCACCGCGTGAGGCACCTCCGGCCTGATCGGATCCGCCAGCCCCAACAAGCCGATAAACTTGAAATTAAAGTCGTGTTGTTCAGCGGGTAAATCCACCAGCGTGAAGTCCGCTTTGGCAACACCGAGCACGCGCAAGCCCTGGTCAGCCATGCGGTTGATTTGCCCGCGCAGGGCATCCATCTGCGCCGCGTCGAAGTGACATAAATCCGCAATCGCTTCGGGTGCGCCTTTCGCGGCAATCACAAAAGTGTGGCGGCTCGTGGAACGCCAAACGTGCGACATTGCCAGCAGTTTCTCTGAGAGCGGATACTCGCGCATCAGAACCCAGTCAGCGTGCAGGTGCCCAGTGTTGACCAGCGTGCGCCCGCCCAATTCTTTAATCGCCTTCTCCATCGGGTCGAATGGATCAAGCGGAGTTGCCAAAATTCCAAACTCCACCAACTCATGAAATGACTCCGGCAAAGACCGCTGTTGCATATCCACTTCCAACAATTCATTGCCCGACATCAGATGAGTCACGGTCATGCGGTTCTGCGTGAGCGTACCGGTCTTATCGGTGCACAACACAGTCGCCGCGCCGAGCATCTCAACCGCCGGGACACGCCGCGTCAACACATGCCGCTGTGAAATACGCCACGCGCCGAGCGCCAGGAAAATTGTCAGCACCACAGGAAACTCTTCCGGCAAGGTTGCCATCGCCAAAGTGATTCCCGCCAGAATGCCGTGCAACCAGTCTCCACGCGTCAATCCAAAGACAATCACCACCACCGCACACATCCCCAAACCGATCACAGCAAAGTTACGGACAATGCGCCCGGTCTGCCGTTGAAGATTCGTGTCCTCGGGCTGCAAAATCTGAAGCGCCTTACCGATCTTGCCGATCTCTGTGCGGATGCCTGTTCCCCGCACCTGCATCACTCCCTGCCCTTTGACAACCATCGTGCCGGAATAAATAAATGGCTGATCGTCCCCGCCGGGGCGGCCCATTTCCAGGCGGCCGTCCCACGTTCTTTTTCGGACCGGAACCGATTCGCCGGTTAATAAAGATTCGTCCACGCTGACGTTTGATCCCGCCAACAAGACCGCGTCTGCGGGAATACGGTCCCCCTCAACAATGAGAACGATATCATCGCGGACGACTTCACGTCCGGCGATGCGCTGCTGCCTGCCATCGCGAATAACCAATGCGCGCGGGCTGGATAGATCGCGCAGCGCATCCAGCGCACGTTCAGTTTTCTGCTCCTGATAAAACGTGATGCCGATGATAACCGCCACAAAACCCATCAACATCACGGCTTCGCCCTGATCGCCAAGAAACAAGTAAAGCATTCCGCAGGCGATCAACATCAGGAACATCGGCTCGCGCATCACCTCGAGCAGGATGTGCCAAAACGTACGTTTTTTCGCGCTGGGCAGTTCGTTATATCCATCCACCGCCAAGTGTTCGAGAACTTCCTCTTCACTCAAACCTTGAAGCATGGTTTCTTCGAGTTTATTATCCATAAAATTTGATTTCTCCAACCAGCCAAAACAACACGATCACGCAGGAAACGCGCGGGATACGCCTGCAAAAACAGAACAAGCCAGGTAAAGGAAAATTCAACTACCGGGAAATTGGCGGAGGGACAATCAGTTCCAAGAAAAGCCGGGGCGTGGCAAGCCAAATTGATAAGAGCTTGATCAGCAGAGATAGAGGAACACAAATACCCAGAATTGCGAATAACAAAAAGTCTTTGGCGACGGAAGGATCCAATAATCCATCACCATCGAAATTCAGGAACGGCACAAGCATCAAAAACAGGCTGGCAAATATGCACAACAAGCCAAGCCAGCGCAGAAGATCATTCTTCCTGCACATGTCGCACTCCCTGCTTGAACAAAGCGATAATATGCGGATCATCCACCCGATAATAGACTTCCTTTCCATTCCGCCTGGCAGTCACAAGACGCATCTGTCTAAGTCCGCGCATGTGATGAGATATCGCTGATTCACTGATCCCAACCAGGTCTGCCAACGCCCCAACATTTTTTTCACCGCCAAGCAAGGCAGATAAAATCATGACGCGGCTTGTATCGCTGAACGCACGGAACAGTTCAGCAACGTGCGTGGCGGAATGTTCATCCAGAACAGTTAGTGCCATATGCAAGCCTCTACTTCAAAAACAATTGAGCATATCTTCATATGTTTACATTATACCCAGGGCGTATATTTTTTCAAGCGGCAGTTTTTCGCGCAGCCGAAGAAATTACAAACACTCTTGTTATAATCATCTTATCGCCGCGGAGGGCGCACACATGGACAAGACCTGCGACTACGTTATCATTGGCTCTGGCTTTGGCGGTTCCGTCTCAGCAATGCGATTAACCGAAAAAGGTTATTCAGTACTGGTTCTGGAACGCGGCAAACGCTTCGAGGATCACGACTTTCCAAAAACAAATTGGAATCTACCCAGGTTTCTTTGGCTGCCTGCCCTGAGATGTTTTGGCATCTTTCAAATGACATTCCTCAACGGTCAATTGGCCTTGCACGGGAATGGCGTCGGCGGCGGCAGCCTCACTTATGGCAATGTGCTGATGGAGCCGGATGATCGATTATTTCAGGCTCCAGCCTGGAAGCATTTAGCGGATTGGAGAGCTCTCCTTCAGCCCCATTACAAAACCGCCCGCCGTATGCTGGGAGTGACACCCAATCCGCGTTTATGGCCTGCCGATGAAAAGATGAAAGAGATCGCCCAGGAACTTGGCAATGGCGATACCTTCCACCCAACGGATGTTGGTGTGTTCTTCGGTGATCCGGGTAAGGAAGGGCTGCCTGTCTCCGACCCATATTTCGGCGGAGAAGGCCCGGCGCGCGCAGGCTGCACTCATTGCGGCGGCTGCATGGTCGGTTGTCGCTTCAACGCCAAAAATATATTGACCAAGAATTATTTATACTTCGCAGAAAAGAACGGTGCACTGGTTACTCCCAAAGTGACAGTGAGCGACATCCGCCTCACGTCGGAGAATGATAAATCTCTCTACGAAATTGACTATCACAGCACAACTGCATTCTTGATTAGGCTAACAAAAACAATACACGCGCGCAATGTGATCGTTTCCGCCGGTGCACTCGGGACGATGGAACTGCTCTTCCATTGTCGCGATATAATCCGCTCCCTGCCAATGATCTCACAAAGACTTGGCGATAACGTCCGCACGAACAGCGAGAACATCATGGGCGTCACCAGCCGCGGCAGGCAAATTGATTACTCGAAAGGCATTGCCATCTCCTCCATCTTTCAAGCGGACGATGTCACGCGCGTTGAGCCGGTCAGATATTCTGACGGCTCTTCCTTCATCCGAGTTATGACTGCCCCGCACGTGGAAGGGAATTCACCTGTCGTCCGCTTCCTAAAAACTCTCTGGGAACTGATCCGTCATCCCATGGATTTTCTGTATGTAAAGTTCTTCTCGCGTTGGGCGCGTTTTACGACCATTCTGTTAATCATGCAGGTTAAAGAAAATCTCACTCACATTCGTCTTGGACGAAGCTTGTTTACGCTCTTCCGCAAAGGATTGGTGCTCAAGCCGGATGCTGATCATCCCATCCCAAAACAAATTCTTATCGGCAATCATGTGACCCAAACACTCGCGCAGAAAGTCAACGGCATACCTCAGGCGGCATTTACTGACAGCCTGTTCAACTTTCCCACAACAGCACATCTCATGGGCGGAGTTCCATTTGGAAACAATGATCAAGAGGGCGTGATTGACCTTGACTTTCAAGTCTTCAATTATCCCGGCTTATATGTGGTGGATGGTTCCGTCATGCCCGCGAATCCCGGCGTCAATCCGTCACTGACGATCACCGCGCTGGCCGAGTATGCGATGAGCAAGATAGCAAAGAAAAATTGAACAGCAAAGAGAGCCAGAGATAAATCTCTGACTCTCTTTTTACTTATTCTTCACGCCCACCATGCTTGATAATTGCTTGACTGTAAACATCGCTTTCTTTTTCGACCTCGAACCGGCCTCCGTTATTTATAACTTCGCCCACGCCCGGATCTGATCGTGATGCGCGCTCCATACATCCCACGCCGATTGCGCCCACTCACGCGCCATGCGTTGATATGCTTCGATGCCATCCGCGTTGGCCGCGTCAACAACCGTGATTGATCCCATCGAAGCCGGGGGTTCCAACCAGACGAATTGATCGCTGAATTGCGTGGCGCGCCCGATAGCCTTCGTCACCTGCGCTGACGGCAGTCCGCGCTCGAGCGAGTAATACAATCCGATCAAATGTACCGCCACCGATTGGATTGATCTTCGCTCAGGCTTGCCCGGATGCTGAACCGCGTACGCGTCCACTGAAAAACGATGCACAGCCGGATAGCCATACTCACCATAATCTCTGGCAAGCAGGGTTCCGTACACAGCCCAACATCCGACTGACGAAAGCATATATCTGTGCGTCGGCCCTTCCATATTTGGGACGAGCGCGCCGCAGCTAAAGCAGGGAGTCAAGTTGTTGTTCATCGGTCAGAATCATAAACCGAAAAACTAACCTTGCGAAGGTTCGGAACCTTCGCAAGGTTATAATTTGCTTATGAATATTCTGCATCAAGATGAATCGATTATAGTTCTCAACAAAACCGCCGGACTTCCCGTTCTCCCCGATGGCTGGGAAAAGGACGCGCCGTATCTTGTCAAAATGCTCGAAGGGCAATATGGGAACCCTTCGATAAACTCAGGGCAAGGATTTTGGGTCGTCCATCGGCTCGACAAGATTACCAGCGGCGTGATGGTCTTCGCGCGCAACGTCGAGGCGCATCGCTCGCTCAACATTCAATTCGAGAATCATGAGGTACAGAAAATTTACCGCGCCATCGCAGAGGGCAATCCCAAATGGGATGAGCACACCGCCAAACATCCGCTGCGAGTTAATGTCGGCCACAAACATCGCACGATGGTGGACGAGAAAAACGGGGTCAGCGCCGAGACGAGATTCAAAGTCCTTAAACGGTATCCGGATCATGTGTTGCTTGAAGCGTCGCCGATGACCGGACGAACGCACCAGGTCAGAGTCCATGCCTACGCATTGGGTCATCCGCTTTTGGGAGATGTCCTTTACAGCGCGCCCGAAACAAATCTCATCGCTCGTCCGGCATTGCACGCGTATTCATTGACATTTACACATCCGACCACGAACGAAAGAGTTTCTTTTACGGCCCCCTATCCCGAAGATTTTTCAAACGCGTTGGAACGTTTAAACGTTTGAACATTCCAACGTTCCAACCAATTACGAAATTTTTCTTGCTTCCATGTAGAAGCGCTTTTCTCGCGCCTCGCCCATCGAAAAAGTTTTGCGCGGCAGTGCGCCATCCAGAATGACAGTCTTGAACAGGTCAGACTTGTGCAAGCCCGGCAAATAAATCCCCGCATTGCTGGCTTGACTTCCCAATCGCACCACGACATCTGCACCGTGAACATAATCGATTTTCTCCGCGCCGCCGTCTTTCATAAACGGATCAAGAAAGGCCTGGATCGTGCCAACCGGCGAATTGGATGACGCGTGCGCGATCTCGATCACGCCAAACTTCTTCCGGCCTCCAACCAGACCGACAGCCTGCTTCTCACCATTGGCCTGATCCACCACCTTGGCCATTTCCTCCGCGCCCGCCACGGCTTTGTACGAATAATTCGCACCGAAAGTTTTTTCAAGCTCAGCAAACAAATCCTTCTTCAAACCGAATAGCACGCGATGAATGGGTTCAAATTCAAGTCCGTCATCGTGGACATTTTCGATCTCGACCAACGCATAGCGTGACGGATGATCCATGCCGACTTGCGGTTTTATCTTTTCCCAAATGGCCTTGGCCGTTGCCAGCGAATGATTGCCGTCGCCCATCGCGAAGAGCAGTACCGGCTGATCTTTGCCGATGCCATATTTTGCGGCAAAGGTTTCAGGTTTGGCTAAAACGCGCAAAGCCGCGACGACTTTATTTTCAAATTCAGTATTGACTGTATACCCCGCAAGATGACCGCTATCCAGCATCAGATCAAAATCATAGAGCTTTTCAAGTTTCGATTTCGCCGCGCTCAACGGTTCGATGACTGTGTGCTTGGGATCATCGATCAAAACAAGAATATGCGGCAACTCCAGCGCCGCGCCTTCACGGATCTTCATGCGCGGGGGAAGACGTTCAACGATGGTTCCCTCGGTGGCGCGGATGAGACTCGTCGAGCCTTTGTTGTAATCGTATCTCTCCAAATCGAGAGCCAGAATCACACCCTTGCGCATTTTGCCAGCAACGGTGCGCTCAACATAAATCAAACCTTCGCGTGGTTGCAGGATTCCGGCGTCCAAATATTTTCGCATCGTCGCTTGAATATTTTTGATGCGCTCAGTTTCTCCCGGTTTTTCAAGATGCACTTCGGGGAAAGTCAAATTCATAGTGGATGGAGCATCGCCGACAATTTTCTCCACATCATGCCAATATTCTGGTTCAGACGTGAACTGATCGCAGGCGATAACAGCCCATTTTTTTAAGTCCGTTCCAGGTCTGGGAAAATATACTTGCGGGATTTGAATGCCAATGTCGCTAATGATTTTCATGAAGTCTCCATTAAATCACATGTCATTGCGAGGGTGGTCGAGTAGGCGGTGTTCGTCCACCATATCGAGACCACCCGAAGCAATCGTCAAATCAACGGGGGATTGCTCACCTGCACCTGCACTTGCGCCAGTTGCAAGTGTCGTTGCCTTGGTCTCGATACGCCCCGAAGAAAACGGGGCTACTCGACCAGCGGTTCCTCGCAATGACATTAGAAAATTATTTTCCGTTCTTGGCGAACGCGATCAACTTCTCGGCCACTTCTGCACCGATGCGCGTCTGTGCTTCCTTCGTCGCGGCACCAATGTGCGGCGAACCGATGAGATTATCGAGTTTAAGCAGTTTCCAGTCTGTCGGCGGTTCCTCGGCGAAGACATCCAGCGCAGCGCCCGCGACCTTGCCGCTGGTCAAAGACTCGTAAAGCGCATTTTCGTCGATTATGCCGCCGCGCGCGCAGTTGACGATACGCACGCCGTTCTTCATTTTGGCAAACTGATCTTTGCCAATCATGCCCGCAGACTCTTTGGTCTTGGGCAGATGCAGACTAATGTAGTCAGACTTGGTCAGCAGTTCATCCAAAGAAACCAGCTTGATGCCCGCAATCTCCTTGACGTACGGATCATACGCGACAACAGTCATGCCGAGGGCGTTGGCACGTTTGGCAACTTCCCTGCCGATATTGCCAACGCCAATCAGACCCAGAGTCTTGCCGCCAATCTCATCACCTTCAAAACTTTTCTTGTCCCATTTTTCGGCTTTTATCGAAGAAGTCGCTTTATAAATTGAGCGCGCTAGCATGAACATATAGCCAATCGTCAACTCTGCCACGGAAGCAGAGCTGGCAAGCGGAGTATTCATGACCGTGATGCCCTTTGATTTTGCATACTCGTGATCAATGGTGTCCAAGCCGACGCCACCACGCACGATCACTTTCAGGTTGGGACAAACATCAATCAACGGCTGCCGGACCTTGGTCCGCGAGCGAACGATCATGCCGTCGTAAGCGGGGAGAACTTTCGGGAGTTCCTCCGGGGTGATGTCGTCACGCACATCAACAGTCAATCCAGCCGCACGCATTTGCTCGACGAATTCTTTTTCGGTTTTGTCACAAACGAGAACTTTCATTTGATCCTCCAGAATCATTATGTAAATTAATAACAGGAACCCAACCGCTTGAGCGGCTGAATCCCTGTTTGGCAAGACAGTGTCATCACGGAAATCATTCTAACAACGAGAAAATGCTTTGTCAACGACGACCATCAGGCTAAAAAAGTGTCAATCGTTCTTGGCGAATTGTCTGACAGCCAGATATAATGAAATGAAAACAGAAGCCGCGCGGTTTGCGCGTTCTCAAATTTGACCACAGGAGTAACTTATGTCTGATCTCAAGCGCGTTTATAATTTCAATCCTGGCCCGGGTACTCTGCCGCTGGAAGTTCTTCAACAAGCCCAAGCCGAATTGCTCGACTTCAAAGGCACGGGCATGTCAGTCATGGAAATCAGCCACCGCTCGAAGGAATTCGAGAGCGTGATCCAAACCGCCGAAGCGGACTTGCGTGAACTGCTTGGCATTCCCGCCAACTATAAAATCATGTTCCTGCAAGGCGGCGCACATCTGCAATTTTCCATGATCCCAATGAACTTGCGTGCGACCGGCTCCGCCGATTACATTGTCACCGGTTCATGGAGCAAGACCGCCGTCAGGGAAGCGCAGAAACTCGGCGCCACTCGCACCGCTGCCAGCACCGAAGCGGACGGATTCAAAGGCTTCCCCGAAAAACTTGACCTTGATCCCAAAGCCGCTTATTTGCATTTCACATCCAACGAGACCATTCACGGCGTGGAGTATTTCACCGAGCCGACCCCGCCCGCGGGCGTCCCGCTGGTATGCGACGCATCATCCGATTTCATCAGCCACCCGATCAACGTTTCCAAGTATGCCTTGATTTATGCCGGAGCCCAAAAGAACGCCGGGCCGTCCGGCGTGACCATCGTAATCGCACGCGACGATATGATCGAACGCACGCCCGCCAACCTGCCCGTGATGCTCGATTACAAGATTATGGCCTCCAGCGGATCATTGCACAACACGCCGCCATGCTTTGCCATTTACATTGTCGGACTGGTC
>JAKBYW010000431.1:0-2629 GCA_021840275.1 Chloroflexota bacterium
GATTGGGTAGATTGAATTCGCGGCTGGCCCAGGTAAAGAAGGACGCCAGACTTACATAGATGTTGTAGACGGTTTTGGGGGCAAGCTTTCGGGAATTATCTCCAGCGATGCGGCGCGGGACATATTCCGTTCGCAAGTAATTCAGGAAGGACAGGATGTGTTGTGAGTTGATCTTGGCGATATCCAGATCCCCCTGATATTCCATCCAAAGTTTCAGATCACGTCCATATCCATCCACCGTGACCGGTGCCAGGCCTTCGGCACTCTTGTATTGCAGGAAGCCGGTCATGGCTTTACTAACATTCAAGCCTTGAGGTCTTTGGTTCATAAGAAAATCTCCTTTTGTGGAGACTCTCAGAACCAAAAACCGCCGGGCTAGCTGATTTAGCAGAGCCTGACGGTCTTAGATTGACGATTAGTAGCGGGGGCAGGACTTGAACCTGCGACCTTCGGGTTATGAGCCCGACGAGCTGCCACTGCTCCACCCCGCATCGAAGTTTTCCGAATATACCAGATAAAGATTGCATCGTCAAGCTACGCATATACTTTACGCCAAAATATAAGTCCAAATGTTAACGAAGAACGGTATTAATGGTTGACTTGGTTTGTTAAGATTTGGAGTATAATGAATCATAACTTCCTTAACAAACAAAATCAAGAATAATGAATTATATTCTATACACATGACTGATTCCCTTCTGGTTATTGAAGGCCGGCACGCAGATATCCCTTCTTTCGCAAGTGAGCTACAGAAGAAGGGATTTGAAGTGCATATTGCGAACAGCGGCGGCGCGGCGGTAACTCGTTTGGAAAAAATAAATCCAAGCCTGGTTGTCGTTAATGCCGCTTCACTTCGCAGTACCGGCTTGCGTATTTGCCAATCCATCCGCGATAAGAACTCGAAATATCCCATCATCCTTGTGCTTGCAAAAGAAGCCAAAGTTGACAAGGATATTGCCGATGCTGTCCTGGTTCTTCCATTCACGGTTCAAAAACTTGCGAATCGCATCAAACCACTATTGCCCGGCGATGGGAAAAATGTTGTGCATGTCGGGCCCATTCGTCTCGATGTTGAACACAGGCGCGTAAAGTGTCTTGGCAAAAACACAAAGCTCACGCCGCGGCTTGTCACCCTGCTTCAACTTTTGATGGATAAACACGGCGAGGTGGTCGAACGCGAAGCCTTATTTAAAAAAGTTTGGGAAACGAATTACACCGGCGATACGCGCACACTCGATGTTCACGTTTCGTGGCTGCGACGCGCCATCGAGCTTGATCCCGTCAAACCGAAATTCCTGAAAACAATCCGCGGCGTCGGATACAGGTTAGACGTTTAGCTCCGCCTGAAACATCTTCCCTTCCACCGTCACCAACCGGACGCAGACTCTGCGTCCGGTTTTGACCTGTACTTGCGCAGGTACAAGTATTTTTATCTCATGGGATATTTCGCCGCTTCTTACCGGACGTTGAGCCTGGGCTGCGCTTCTAAATATTTTCCCATCCCAGTCCGGATCCACATCCCAATAGTCGAGCGGAAGACGCGTTTCGATCCTTATCAAATCTTTTTCAATGGCAATTTCTATTTTCGCCGATCCTGACAAAGAAAAAGGGAGACGCGCGTCTCGCTCCAAAGAAAAAGCCTCGGCCTGTGAGGCAACCAATCTCCGAAGAGTAGTATGTACCGCGCGGGAGGCAACATCTGACGCCATAAATCTACGCCCAAGCCGGGCCGCAACGATTGGTGCGGTGCCGGAACCACAGAAAAAATCCGCCACAAGATCACCCGGGTTGGACGAGGCAAGAATGATCCGCTCCAACATGCTTTCGGGTTTTTGTGTCGGATATCCTGTCCGCTCATTGTGAAGGCGCGCAACAACTGGAAAATACCACCAGTCTTCGGGAACCTTGCCCCGTTCAAGATTTGGAACTTTCCCGAAGCCTGCCTTCGGTGATGCATTAAAAGTCCGCACCGTGGATGGATTGTACGGCTCGCGCACAGCATTCACATTGAAGGTGTAATCACTGCCTTTGACATAAACCAGAATGGTGTCGTGCTTGCGATTGAAGGCGCTGCGGATCGGCGACGGGCCATGATAAGTCCAAATAATTTCATTGAGAAAATTCTGAGGGCCAAATAGCTCATCCAACAAAATACGGGCGTACGAATTGGCGTGCCAATCGAGATGAAGATACAGCGTACCGTTCGGGGCAAGCAAACGATACATCAATGTCAGGCGCTGATACAAAAAATCAAGATAGGCGTCCAGATTAGGCCATGAATCATGATACCCCTCTGCCATCATCCATTCTTCGGGTTTGCGCGAGTCTTCGCCGCGGCCAATGCGGGCTGAAAATTTTCGATTGGTAAAAAATGGCGGATCGTTGTAAATCAGATTGATACGGCCTTCGTATTCAGGCAAAAGCGCGGCCATCACAGTCAGGTTGTCCCCTAGGACAAGGCGGCTGTCAGGAACGGCGTTTGGGTAGCCGCGTCCGCCTGGGTGAATGATCGAGTCTTTTATAAGGGCAGCCGGTTGGGGGGGCGAAAGATGCTTCGAGGGCCAGGTGAGCGATGGCATATTAGTAATGAATGTCCACGGTTGTGCCAGCAGAATCGCCGCCACGAATG
>JAKBYW010000432.1:0-2628 GCA_021840275.1 Chloroflexota bacterium
TTTCTTGAGATAAGCCAGAACTTTCTGGCGGGCAGTTGTCACAGGCATGAGGTGATTATACTCATAATTTTATTTTTATAAATATATTTTTGCATAATTAAGTTGACTTTGATGGTTGAAGTGCTATAATCCGGCCTGTTTGTGACAGATAGAACCGAAAAGGTTCGGCCAAAGGAACTCGATGGAATTCCAAAATTATATCAACGGCAAATGGATCACTGGAAAAAGCACCTTCGCCACAATCAACCCCGCGACAGGGGAAACTCTTGCTCAGATCGCCGAAGCGAATCTGGCAGACGTTGAATCCGCGGTGCAGGCCGCCACGGATGCCTTCAACTCCTGGCGCCTGACTCCTGCCCCTCTGCGCGGCGAACTTCTTTTTAAAGTCGGCGACATTCTCAAAACCAAAAAAGAAGAACTCGCCCGCCTGCTAACACAAGACATGGGCAAGGTCATCGCCGAAGCGCGTGGCGACATTCAGGAAGCCATCGATATGGCGTACTACATGGGCGGCGAAGGACGTCGCTTGCTGGGTTACACCGCGCCTGTTGAAATGCCGAATAAATTTGGCATGGCTGTGCGCGATCCTTCAGGTGTGGTCGGCATCATTACGCCTTGGAATTTTCCCATCGCCGTCCCATCATGGAAAATTTTCCCGGCGCTTATCGCGGGCAACACCCTCATTTGGAAACCGTCACCAGAGACTCCAGCCATCTCCGCCGCGTTCGTCAAAGTTTTTGAAGAGGCTGGTCTTCCCGCTGGCGTCTTCAATCTTTTGCTCGCGCCCGGCGCGGACGTTGCCAAAGCCATCGTCAGCCATCCCGGCGTGCGTGTGCTTTCGTTCACTGGCTCCACCACCACCGGACGAGCCATCGCCGAAGCCGCCGGAAAACTCAACAAAAAAGTGTCGCTCGAAATGGGCGGCAAAAATGCCATCATCGTTTTGGACGATGCCAATCTCGAACTCGTGACCGATGCGACTTTGTGGGCCGCCTTCGGGACGACTGGACAGCGTTGCACCGCCGCCAGTCGACTCATCGTCCAAAAAGGGATCGCACCCAAACTCAAAGAATCGCTTCTGGCACGGACGAAGGAACTGACTCTGGGCAACGGGCTTGATTCCAGCGTGGACGTTGGTCCCGTCATCAACAAGGCCGCGTTGGATCGCATTCACAACTTCGTGCAGATCGGACAAAAAGAAGGCGCGCGGGCTTTGGTCGGGGCTCAAATTGCAGACGTTAACGGAAAAGGCTTTTTCTACGCCCCCACTTTGTTTGACGGAGTCCAGCCCGGGTCCACGCTTGAAGCGCAGGAAGTTTTCGGTCCCGTCCTTTCCATCATCGAAGTCAACTCATTCGAAGAAGCCATCCAAGTCAACAACCGTTCGCAATATGGACTCTCGACATCCATCTTCACGCAGGATGTCAACCGCGCGTTTACTGCGATGAGAGACATTTTTACCGGACTGGTTTACATCAATCACGGCACGACCGGCGCGGAAATCCAGTTCCCGTTCGGCGGCGTGCGCGGCACCGGCAACGGTCATCGCGAAGCCGGACAAGCCGCGTTGGAATTGTTCACCGAATGGAAATCCATTTACGTGGATTATTCGGGAAAATTACAGCGCGCACAGATTGATAATAGAGAAGGATGAACAATTATGGAGTACTGGAGCTTGCTCCTGTTGCGACGGCAAGCCGTCGCACTCCAAAGATAAACATGACCCTCAATTGGGAATCAACCTACGCCATCGCTTTAGAGTTACGCAGACAGCATCCAGACGTGAACATCGAAGAAGTAACGCTCAAGCAAATTTACGACTGGACGATCAAACTTCAGGAATTCGAGGATGAACCGGCGCTTGCAAACGACGACATCCTTTACGCAATCTATCAAGACTGGTTCGAGGAGACTTAAATGGATAACGAAAAACTTAGTTTGCCTGGCTACGACATTCCAGAAGACCTGGAACACGCCGTCGCCGTCACCACGCTCGACCGCCTCTATAACTGGGGCCGGCGTTCGTCTGTGTGGCCGCTTATGTTCGGCCTGGCTTGCTGCGCCATCGAAATGATCGCCGCACAAGCCGCCCGCTACGACATGGCGCGCTTCGGCATGGAAGTCATGCGCCCGACCCCGCGTCAGGCCGACATGATGCTCGTCTCCGGCACCGTCACCAAGAAAATGGCGCCTGCCATCGTGCGCCTCTACAATCAAATGCCGGAGCCAAAATATGTCGTGGCCATGGGCGCCTGCGCTTCGGGCGGCGGCCCTTTCAAGGAAGGCTATAACGTTGTGGCCGGTGTAGATAAATTCCTGCCCGTGGATGTTTATATTCCCGGCTGCCCTCCAACCCCACAGGCTCTCATTGCCGGCATGATCAAACTTCAGGAAAAAATCGACAAGCAATCCATCAAGCGCGTTGCTTGGTACGATGGCAAAAAGAAGGATGCTAACTTTATCCCTGAGCCGATTCTTGGGCCCGATTTGATCGACCCGCGCCGCAACGCCGAAATCAAATCCATCGCCGCCGCGAAGGAAGGATAACGCCATGGCCACCACGCTTCAAACCTCGACCGTTGACCTTGCGGCGCGTTTCCCAGGCTTCGCCACTGCTGACACAGATCG
>JAKBYW010000023.1:0-11876 GCA_021840275.1 Chloroflexota bacterium
CGGCACACCTGAGTTCATCGAAGCCAAACGCCTGCTGGCCTTCCTCGAATGGTTCCTGCCGCTTCAGCCGGAACTTATTCCCGAGAATTCCATCGTGCGCGAATTCATCGGCGGCTCGGTTTTGAAGGACTTCACGGTCTGGAAAAATAAATAAAAGCGAAGTGGACTCTATATTACTTCTGCGACTCTGCGTCTTTGGGTTTTATCTTTAGATCTATGGCAGGCTTGAGATCTGCCGAAACTTTCTCAACACCGCAAACGACAAAACCAGGCCAATGATTGCGAACAAACTGATCGCAAGACTTAGACCGATACGTTGCGACAGCGCACCAACGGCCAGGTTGCCAAATGGAGCAAAGCCAAAGAACGTCAAGGTGTACAAACCCATTACACGCCCACGCAAGGCATCATCCACACGGGTTTGCAGCAATGTGTTGATCAAGGTAAATTCCATCATAAAACCCACACCCAGTCCAAATGCAAGGACCAGGCTGACAACAAGCCAGGGCGTAAATGCAAACGCGGCCAGGAGCAGTGGGAAAGCGATACTGGCCCATCCCAGCCAGGAGCCGCGCCACTTTGGACTATGATGATTGGCGATCATGAACGCGCCGGTCACGGCTCCGACACCAGTAGCGGCGGTGATCCAGCCATAAACAGCGGCGCCCTGCTTTAAAATTTGCTCCACAAAAGCCGGGAGAATAGTGGAATAAGAAATACCGAACACGCTGAAGATCAGCGCCAGCAGCAACAACCCGGATAAGTCAGAATGTTTGGAAACATAACTAACTCCACCTTTCAACTGTACCCACGAGGACTCTAGCTGGCGTCTCTGAACATGGGGTTTGAGTTGCATTGCCCATAACCCGATGATCACCGCAAAGAATGAAATTCCATTGATCGTGAAGCACCAAGCCGCGCCCAATATCGCCAACAAGATACCGGCAAAAGCCGGGCCGATGACGCGCGCGCTATTGAACATCATTGAATTTATAGCAATGGCATTTGGCAGATCATCCTTGCCGACCATCTCAACTACAAAAGCTTGACGCGCCGGGGCGTCAAAAGCATTTACCAGTCCCAGCCCGGCCGCCAACAAGATAATGTGCCATTCCTGCACTATATTTGTAAAAGCCAGCACAGCCAGGATAAATGCAAGTAGCATGGCAAACGCCTGGGTTAGAATGAGCAAACTCCGCTTTGGAACACGATCCACGATCACCCCACCCCACGGGGAAACAATCAGGGTTGGAATGGCAGACGCGAACCCGACAATGCCCAACGTCAGGTCGGAGTGGGTGATTTGATAAACCAGCCAGCCCTGCGCGATGATCTGCATCCACGTTCCGGCGTTCGAGACAAGTTGTCCGCCAAAGTACAGTTGAAAATTGCGGTGACGAAGCGCGGCAAAAGGGTTGTTGCCCGGCTCGCCGATCGGTTCAATGGGTTGTTCTTGAGAAATTGGCTCTTCCATGTTCCTCGTTTCATGTTTTCAAAAAAGCATACGGCCTGCCAAAATAATTCCAGAAACACGCAGGACAAAAGATATTTCATCTGTGGTTTGGCGAAAATCTTTTGAGTACCAAGGCTGTGGATGCAAATTCTTTGACGACGTTGTGAGGGGCGTTTTCGCCCAAAGCAATCTCCTAAATTGTGATGGGGACTGCTCACCAGCACTTGCACCTGGTGCAAGTGCTGCCGCGAAGAACGGCGGCTCGCAAAGACGTAATATCCTTATTTTGCATACAGACCCTGTTAATTCTTGCCGGGAGTTCAATTTTACTCCCGATGCACTTTCCAGACTTGATTAGGCGCTTAGAAGTTAAATCCTTGTTTTTTGCCTGCACTGCGACGAAGGAGTGCAGGCACACGTGTGCAAGAATTGCCTGCCCTCGTAGAGGGTTGCAGGCTTCGTGGTAAAACTCTTTCGGCTTGTCCGAGTTAGGTAGAATGGAGAAAATAAGGAGAACAACCATGCCCAAACCCCGCGCACGCGATCTCGGAATTCCGTTCGAAGGCACGCCCGGCCCGCTAAATGCAATCACAGATTTACCCGGCATCGAAGTCGGTTATGCAACAGTTATCGAAGGCCAGTCTGCGCGCACCGGCGTGACCATCATCCACCCACGCGGCAAAACGAATCACGATCCCGTCTTCGCCGGCTGGTTCCCTTTCAATGGAAACGGCGAGATGACCGGCGCGGCCTGGATCGATGAAGGCGGCCTGCTGGAAGGACCGATCGGCATCACCAACACTCACAGCGTAGGCACCGTGCGCGACACAATTATTGAGTGGCAGATCAAACAGGGAGCCATTTTTCAAAGATGGTCATGTCCGGTCGTCGCCGAGACCGCCGATGGCTGGCTCAACGACATGAACGGCTTTCATATCAACGCCGGGCACGTCATGGCCGCGCTGACATCGGCGCATGGCGGCGCAATTGAAGAAGGCAACGTCGGCGGCGGGACGGGCATGATCTGTTATGAATTCAAAGGCGGCACGGGGACATCTTCACGCAGACTGCCGGACAAATTGGGAGGCTGGACGGTGGCCGCGTTGGTACAAGCTAACTTTGGCCGCCGCTTCCAACTGACCGTGAGCGGCGTCCCTGTCGGACAGCATCTCACGTCTGATGCCCCAATCACCCACGGCGAGAATCCATTCCGCCAGGATGATGGCTCGTTGATCGTCATCCTGGCCACGGACGCCCCGCTTTTGCCGCATCAACTCAAACGGTTGGCGAAGCGCGCCGCGCTCGGAATGGGACGGACTGGCTCGCTGGGCGGGAATGGGAGCGGAGACATCTTCCTGGCGTTTTCCACAGCCGATTCGGGAGGGGCCGGTTCAGGGTCCATGAAGGGAAGCGTGGAATACGTCCACAATGATTTTATTGACCCGATCCTTTTCGCTTCGGCTTATGCCACCGAAGAAGCCATCATCAACACGCTGATCGCGGCAGAGCCAATGACCGGCCGCGCCGGAATCAGCATCCAGGCTTTGCCGCATAAGGAATTATGTGCGCTGCTAAAAAATTACGGTAGACTCACCGCATGACATTCTACGATCTCTGCCTGCCCTGGTACTGGCGGTACGACGATGACTTCGTGCGCTTCATCGCACAAGCTTGTTCTGCGGGCGGACTGACGCT
Source organism: Chloroflexota bacterium (assembly GCA_021840275.1). Classification (GTDB taxonomy): domain Bacteria; phylum Chloroflexota; class Anaerolineae; order Anaerolineales; family Villigracilaceae; genus Fen-1038. The sequence goes on from JAKBYW010000023.1 coordinate 3,149, forward strand.
ATGGCAGATTACGCCCTCAAACCTGCTGGAGGCAGTCACAGCCTTATACCAGGGCCAGGTCAGGTTCAACACCTTGCTCGACCGTGCCAACGATGAGTTACGCTTCGAACCGATCCGCCGCTTCGCGATCCAACACCATTTGCATCGCATCAACCCGCCGGAACTTTCGCAATGGTCCGAAGATAAAGCCACCATGCATCTTGAGCTAATTCAAGCGGGGTTGCAAACTCCGCATACCATTTTGATCGCGCCATTTATTGACCAGCCAATCTTGCCCAATATTGATCTGACGCCGCTCGGAGAGAAGTTCGTCGTCAAACCGGCCATCGGCGGAGGCGGCGAAGGCGTGACGATGAACGCATCCACGCGGGATGAGATCCAACGCGCGCGCATCGAATTTCCCGAACAGAAATATCTGGCGCAGGCACACATTGACGCGCGCATCCTTGCCGGACAGGAGGCCTGGTTCCGCGTCTTTTACGTGGGAGGCGACTGTTGGCCCTGCTGGTGGAATCCGTCCACGCACGTTTACGCGGTGCTGACGTCAGATGAGGAAAGGCAATTCGATCTGGCGTCCGTTCGGCAGGTCACGGAACGAATCGCTCAAGTCTGCAAATTGGATTGGTTCTCGACCGAGATCGCGTTGACCGATGATGGAAGATTTGTCGTTGTGGATTATGTCAACGATGGCATTGACACGCGCATCCAATCCAAAGCTGTGGACGGCGTGCCGGATGAGATCATGCGAAAAATTTGCGAGGGGTTGGTGAGGCTGGTGCAAAAATTGTAGTGATTATGTCATGCTGGGGTCATGTTTGAAGGCTATAATGTCATCCAAGTTTCTTGAGGAGGATCGGATGGCAAAACCCCGCAAAACGGCAAAAAAGACAAAAACAAATATGTGGTCGAACCGGCGTATTCAAATCATTGCCGCAAGTGTGATCGTTGCATTTATTGTTTTCGGCCTGGTGATTCCGTTGAGCGCCATGCAATTTGAAAATCACGATTCTTTCTGCGCTTCATGCCACACGGAAGGCGAACTTACTTTTTTCAACCGCTCGTTGGTCCAGACATCTGCAGCCACCGACCTGGCAAGTTTTCATGCAGCCAAAAAAGCGGCGCGCTGTATTGATTGTCACACCGGGCCGGGAATCATCGGGCGCTACGGCGGTTTAATGGCGGGAGCATCCGATCTCGTTTCATATTTTAGCGGACATTATCCGCAGCCCGCTGTGCAGGACACGCCGCTCTCCGATGGGAACTGTTTGAAGTGTCATGAGGCCGTGCTGACCAAACAGGATATGCAAAACCATTTTCACTTTTTCCTTCCAAAATGGCAGACGCAGGATCCGCAAAACGCTGCCACTTGTGCGGACTGTCATCTCAGCCACGACACCACCAACGACGCGGGCGCGGTCTTCCTGAATCAGAACGCGACCACTGCAATCTGCCAGAAGTGTCACACATTTGCGGGGGCGGGTGGATAAGTTATAAGCAAATCAAAAAGGCGTTCCGCATAGAAAGCCTTTTTGATTTAAGAAGGAATAACCTGACAAAAGCCAGATGCATGGTCAAAGTCAATGTCAGGAAACCGTTAATCGCCCGCGCACATCGGCTTGCGCACGCCGCATCAAGGCCGTATCACTCGTCTTCATTTCAGGTTTCAATACAGGATATCCCCCCCAGCATCATTCCTCATAAGAATCGATCAGGGCCTGCATGGCCTTTGTGAAGAATTTTTGGCGATGATAGATGAAGTTGAATTTTCGTACCAGCTTCAGGCCTTCGACTTTGATCCGAACAATTGATCCCGCTCTGAGTTCCTCTTGAATCGAAATTCGCGGTACAACTGCAAGCCCCAGGTTTGCCCTCACCGCATGTTTTATCGCCTCGATGTTGTTATATATTCCTACGGGTTTCCATGCCAGTTCGGCCTCCTGCATGGCATTTTCAAAAATGGCACGAGTTCCGCTTCCAGATTCTCGAATAATGAACGAAAGCCCAGCCAGATTGGAAATGGTGACTTTCTTTTTCCTGGCTAACGGATGCTGTGGCGCGCAGACAACGACCAACTCATCGTCGCGAATATTTTTTTCCACAATATCTGGCGAATTCACCGGCCCCTCAACCAGGCCAAGATCAATGCGGTCTTCCAGGAGCATTCTCTGAAGCACATTGGTATTTTCGACCAGTGTGAATATTTCCACTTGGGGCATTTTTTCACGAAATGCGGAGATCAATCCCGGGAGCAGGTATGTCCCAATGGTCAGGCTTGCGCCAATCCGCAGGACCCCTGCCTCTTTATGCTCCGATAACTCTTTTTTGACTTGTTCCTCCAGGTTCAGGATATGCCGCGCATAAGACTGCAATCGTTCACCCGCCGCTGTTAGATAAAGACGGTGGTTTAACCGTTCAAACAATTTGACGCCATAATAGGTTTCAAGTTCTGCAATTGCCTGACTGACCGAAGGTTGGCTAAGATAAAGCGCTTTGGCTGCGCGGGTCATATTCTTGTGGTCGCATACAGCCAGGAATATTTTCAGGTGTCGAAATGTCATAGGTATTTGCCTATCATTTTCATAAAATTATACTATTTTACAAATAATAGGCAGCAATGTATTATCGACCAATAAATCTTCCATGAGCAGGAGTGGTAAGTTACATGCAAAATTTAAGAAGCTATTTGCCGGGCACACTATTGGCGCTTGTAATTGCAATAATTGCTTACAACTTGGGAATGTTGGTTCCTGTTATTGGCGGACCGGTTTTCGGGATTTTGCTTGGCATTCTTCTGGCATCAATCTGGGCATCACCCGCAATTCTTCGCCAGGGCGTTAAGTTCACGTCAAAATATATCCTTCAATTGGCTGTCATCCTATTGGGTTTTGACATGAATATGGCCAGCATTATTAAAGTCGGACAGCAGTCGCTGATAGTACTTGTTGTGACGCTGTCAGCGGCCTTCTTGATCGCTTATTTTGTTGGGAAATCCCTAAGCATTGATCGAAAATTATATACTCTGATTGGAGTGGGGACAGCGATATGCGGCGGTTCCGCGATTGCGGCAGCATCTTCGGCAATCGAGGCGGAGGATCAGGATATTTCCTATTCGATTTCGACCATCTTTTTATTCAATGTTATCGCGGTGTTTTTGTTTCCAGCGATTGGTCATTTGCTAAAGCTCTCCGATACCGGGTTTGGAATGTGGGCCGGGACAGCCATCAACGACACATCATCAGTAGTCGCTGCGGGGTTTTCCTACAGTGATGCCGCCGGGAGTTTCGCGACCATTGTAAAATTGACGCGCAGTCTTATGATTGTCCCCGTCACATTGGCGCTCGCGATTATTTTCTCGCGTGGGAGCAGGAACGCAAATAAATTTGACTTTGCAAAAGTATTCCCCTGGTTCATCCTGGGCTTTCTTTTGGCAGCGGTGATTAGAAGTTCATCTTTTGTCCCGTTGGACATTACCAATCTCTTGGCCTGGGCTGGCAAGTTTCTAATCATTGCTGCGATGGCCGCGATCGGTTTGAACACAAATATCCAAATGTTTATCAAAGCAGGCCCCCGCGCTCTCCTCCTTGGAGCGGCAACCTGGGTGACTGTGGCTATGTCCTCGCTGGCAATTCAATTTTTCATGCGAACTCTGTAGCCCCACGAAAAAAAGTTATAGCGGTTTTGTCAACATCATCTGCGTTTGAAGATAAACGATCCTTCGTCCGCTCAGAATTTTCCTCCCCAAAATTTAACGTCCCGCAGGTACTGAAAATTTCTTCAACCTGCGGGACGATTTACGTATTACCTATTATGTATTACGGATTTTGAATCTCTGCCGCCACGCTCACCAGCACAGCTCGCACCATACGGCGCACCGAATATGTGCCCCACAGAATGTGGTAATCCTCGCAGGTCAGCAGGGTCAGGGTGGGCAGGTCTTTATGCTGTAACACTACATCCACCTGGCTCGGCCAGACCGTGCGGCTCTCGCGCACCTCATACGTGGACACCTGCCCGAAGGCGTGGACCCTGACCTGGTCGCCGTACTTTAGGTTCTTCAAGTTGACAAAGACCCCCGGAGTGTTATTCGCGTTCCAGACGTGCCCGGTCAGCACCGAGTTGCCTGCCCAGGTGGGAAAGGCCGAGCCTTGCAGCCAGCCGGCATCATTGCCGAGCCATTTAACATCCCATGTGCCATTCGTCTGTGGCACGCCAACGATGTTCATCTGCACGCCGAGTTTCGGGATTTCGAGCCAGAGGTCGCCCATGGCAGCGTAGGAGACGGTCTGCGGGGGCAGAACAGTCACCCGGTGCGGGGCGAAGCCGGTGGCGGGGATTACCGCGGCCGCAACCGCGGGTGCCACCGCGGTTGCCACCGCGGGCGACACCGTGAAATTGATCGCCGTGTTTGTCCCGCCGTTGAGCGCATTGCTGCTCAGATCCCAGATGGAGGCCGCGCCGCAGAGATATAAGCGGTACTGGCCATTTGCCAGCGGGGCATAAGCCGAGTAAATAGTGAGCGTGGCGGTAAACGTGGCTGGATTGTAGGTGATGCCGCTGATTTCGATCCTTTCATCATCGCCCTCAGCAATATGGTCGGAATCGCAGATGGAAAAGGATGTAACTGTGGTATCGAAGATGCCGTTCGGGCCGGGCCGCACCAGCATGTAGTTCCAGACTGAGGTGACAGAATGCTCGCTGCCGTCGTTCAATATATTTTCGCTGAACTGCACCAGCAGCATGGACGGACCGCCGTTCAAGATTGCCCCGTCGGAGGGCGGAACGGAACCGGCCCCGAAGACGGCTATGGGCGGAGTAGTCTCGCGATATTCATACGAGCCGATATCGCAGGTCCCGCCGATCGGCATCGGGCGGGTGACGCCGTTTTGAGAAGCGTTGTTCACTGGCGCCGCCGCGCAAACTGTATTACTGCCAGCGTCAATCGCCGCGCTGCCGCTGTTGAGCGGAAAATATTGCGGACTGCCCGTGAGCACGCCGAGATTCGGATTGGTGTTGATCTTGGCGTTGGTCGTGAACCCGCAAGTATTGGCAGAGTCCAGGTTGTTGCCGCCGTCGATGATCGTGCCAGCACAATTCCCGCCCGTTGTGCTATTGGCAACAATGGTGTTGCGAAGTGTCACCGTCTCGCCAACACCGCCAGCGCGGTTGATGCCGCCGCCGTTGCTGCCGCTCGCGCTATTGCCGGAGAAGGTGCTGTTGGTGATGGTGGCGCTGCCGCCGGTGTGGTAAAGGCCGCCCCCACTGCCGGCAGCCGTATTGCTGGAGAACGTGCTGTTGCCGATTGTCACCGTGCCGTAATCGCTGTAGATGCCGCCGCCGCCGAAACTGGAGTCAAACGCGCTGTTGCCGGAGAAGGTGCTCTTGGTGACCGTCAGCGTGCCGCTGTTGAAGAGGCCGCCGCCGCTGCCGCCGCTGCCGCCAACGCCGCCGCTGATGCCCGCGCTGTTGCCGGAGAAGGTGCTGTTGGTAATGGTCGTTGTGCTGTCAATATTATTGAAGATGCCGCCGCCGTTGTTGTTGCCGCTCGCGCTGTTGCCGGAGAAGGTGCTGTTGGTAATGGTGAGCGTGCCGCCGTTGTTGTAGAGCCCGCCGCCGTCCACAGCAACGCCCGCAACCCTGCCGTTCCTGACCGTGACGCCGGAGATGTTCACCGTAAACGCTCCGGTGACGTGAAAGACGCGATCGATACCACCGCCATCAATGATGGTGCTGCTCGCGCCCGCGCCAGCCAGAGTTAAGTTCTTAGTGAAATCAAGATCGCCGCTGGCATTTAAGTCGTCGCCAGACGCGCCAGTGATCGTAATTGTGCAGGCGGGGATGTTGATCGTGTCGCCGCTGGTAGCAGCGTTCATCAGCGTCCGAAGTTGTCCAGCCGCGCCGCTATCCCCGCAATCGGTCACGGTGACTGTTGCCGCATGCGCCGTTCCGCCCGGCAGGGATGCCATCCCGGCTGCCAATGCAAAGATCATAAGTACCCGGAATACGATCCCCTGAATGAAGGTTCGATTATTTATGGTACCCTCCCGAAAAATCAATCCAGCAAGACAAATACGCTCTGCGGATAAAAGTGATATCAGAAAAGATCAATGGTGTTAATTAAATCATCAGGATGTATCTGGTTATACGATGGTTATAAACTTGCGTATATTTTACGGGCAATGTCAGAAAGTGGCAAGCATTTTGCGATTGAATCTTGCCGGGAAAAAAGGCCGGGTGCCTAGTGAGGGACTCTGCCTAACCAACGCGGCCAACACAAGTCCCACCCATTTCAACGCTCTTCTTATTTTGTTTCTGCTCACTCGCCTTGCTGAATTTGTGCAGCGTGCAATGTATTTTTCATCAGCATGGCGATCGTCATCGGGCCGACGCCGCCGGGGACAGGCGTGATGAAACCGGCAACTTCCTTCGCTTCGGCAAAATTGACATCGCCCACCAGACGCTGTCCGCTCTTCTTGGTGGCATCTGGAATGGCATTGATGCCCACGTCAATGATCGCAGCGCCGGGCTTGATCCAATCGCCGCGCACCATCTCAGTTTTGCCGATGGCCGCGATCAAAATATCCGCCTGTCGAACAACGCCCGCGATGTCTTTCGTGCGCGAATGGCAGACCGTCACGGTGGCATTCCTGCCGATCAACAACAACGCGGCGGGCATACCGACAATGTTCGAGCGTCCCAGCACAACCGCGTTGGCGCCTTCGATCTTCACGCCGGATTTTTCCAGCAGATAAATGCAACCGTACGGTGTGCAGGGCACGAACAAAGGCTCGCGGCCTTTTTGCGCCAGACGGCCAATATTCAGCGGGGAAAATCCGTCCACATCTTTTTCGATGTTGATCAGAGACAAAACGCGCTCTTCATCAACATGCGCGGGCATCGGCAATTGAACCAAAATCCCGCTGACGGTTGGATCGGCGTTCAGACGCTTTACCAAAGATTCAACCTGTTCCTGCGTGGCGTCGGGGGGCAAATGTTCGCTGATCGAGCCCATGCCCAATTCCTGGCAGGCCTTACCCTTCGAGGTAACATACGCGGCCGAATCGGGACGGTCACCGACCAGCACTGTCGCCAGGGTCGGTTTCATTTTTCCAGCCGCCGTGCGCTTCGCCACTTCAACGGCCACTTCGTCACGAACTTGCTGAGCGATCATTTTTCCGTCGATCAGTTGAGCTGTCATGTTTGCTCCTTATTCAAATGAAGAATTACAAGAGAATTATACAATCTCTCCCCCACCAGCCAGAAGTGACAAAAATCCCCCGTTCGGCATCAGAAAGTTAGCGTGCTTGAAATCACCTCGCGATCCATTTTGGTGGTTGCTCCCGGCGGCGTCCCCGCCGCCGAGGACGGCGGCTTGAGCAAGTTAAGTTAGCGTGCTGTAAATTGCATCACGTTCGATTGCATTTAACTTGACGCTGGAAATTTCATTCCACAACGGACGCGGTGCGATGGTTTTGACGCGCAAATAATTTTCCGACCAGCCTTCCATCTCCCAGCCCGCATTGCTCAATTGCGTGGACGATTCCCACAGCACTGATAAAGTCTGCCCGATGAATTTTTGACGATAGGACCTGGCCGACTCTTCGAGCGCTTCACGCAACGCGGCGCTCCGTTCTTTGCGGATCTCGGGCCGGAGCTGACCTGCGAGACGCATGGCCGCTGTTCCGGGGCGCGGTGAATACGTGAAGGGATGCCCGCCCGCGAAATTCATCTCACGCACGAAGTCCAACGATTCGGCGAACTCGGATTGCGTTTCGCCGGGGAAGCCCGCGATGACGTCGGTCGTGATGGCGGCATCCGGCACGATGGAACGGGCGGCCGCTGCCAGTTCGCGGAAAGAGGCGGGCGTTGTCTTGCGCGCCATGCGTTTGAGTGTCGCTTTACATCCGCTTTGAAGCGGCAGGTGCAAATGCCGGCACAGGCGCGGATCTTCCCACAGCGAGAAAAAGTCGGCGTCCAGATCCCACGGCTCGAGCGAGGAGAGCCGCAGACGCGGTGTGTCCGTTTCGCGCAAGATCGCTTTGACGAGATCATAAAGCCTATATGCTTTCGGCGGCGTCCCCGCCGCCGAGGACGGCGACGGGAGCACTTTAAGATCCTGTCCCCACGAACCCAGATGCACGCCGGTCAGGACGATTTCTTTTGTGCCGCCGTCGAGCGCAAATTGAATGTCGTTGAGGACATCTGCCAGCAAACGGCTGCGTCCTTTGCCGCGCGCAACGGTGGTGGCGCAAAACGTGCAGTGATTATCACAGCCGTCCTGCGCTTTAATGAAGGCACGCGTGCGATGATGCAAGCCGGGCAAAGGAATTCGGTTCAAAGGTTCAAGGTTGAAAGGTTCAAGGTTTGAAGATCGAGGGTTTAAAGTTTCGGCAACCAGAAAATCTTTTTTATCGTTGAGAACAACGCGTTTTACATTTGAAAGCGCGGCGGCTTCTTTGGGCTGGAGAGTCGCCCAGCAGCCGGTGGCAACAATTTGCTGAGCGCCTGCCGAGGCCATCTGACGAATCTTCCGGCGCGAATCGGAGGCGGCATCGCTCGTTACGGCGCAGGTGTTCATCACAGCCAGATCAGCCTGCTCGGCAGATGCGACAATTTCATATCCCGCCGCACGGAATTGGCGCGCCATGCTTTCGATTTCGCTTTGGTTGAGTCGGCAACCGAGGGTGTCGAGATAGACTTTCATAATTCATTGAATGTCATTAGTATACTG
>JAKBYW010000433.1:0-2612 GCA_021840275.1 Chloroflexota bacterium
ACCGGACGCGATAAATTGGTTTCAGTTCTCGATATGGACGCGGAAACAGTGCATAAGCGCATTATCGCCCATTTAGAATAATTTATCCGCAAACTCGCAATAAAAAATTGGTTCATTGGGAATCGCCGTGATAAATCAGCACATCTGGCGGCACGGCGTAGGTCGGATTGCCAATCCGACCTACATTTGACGACGCGTCACAGAAAATCCAGAGAGTCAAAAAATCATCCAGCCAGTCAAAGGCTCGATGATTTTTTGTCGGATTGCTTCCCTGGCCTAGTCCGCCACGTGTGCCTGCGGCCCAGTGCAGGCAAGACAGGCGGGGACGAACGCCCTTGCAAAGACGTGAGTGTATTGTATTTTGGGCGCGCCCCATTATTGTACGGAGCTGTAAAGTCTTCTGTAAATTACGTAAATCTCGTAAATATTTCGGATGTATTGCCGCGTCTCGTCGTACCGTATGGACTCAAGAAAAAGATCGGGGTCATTGTCTGAGAGCTTTTCCCATTCAAGTGCATTGCCGGGGCCGCCATTGTAGGCGGCCAACGCGCCGTACAGATCGCCGCCCAGCAGGTCGCGGTTCGACGCAAGATAGTGTGTGCCCAATACAATGCTGACCTTTGGACTGTAGAGTTGGTCGGGATTGTATTCAGGCGGCCAACCAACTGCACTGGCAATCGAAGCGCCGGTGTCAGGCATGATTTGCATCAGGCCGCGTGCGCCTGCGGTGGAACCCACGAAGCCTTCGAATAAACTTTCCTGCCGGACAACGCTGAACACAAAAAGCGGATCGAGACCGTTGCTCTGCGCGGCGGGCACAATTAAATCGTTGTAATACAACCCGTAGCGGACATGGCTGAAATAGGGCGGGGCCATCATCGAAGATGCGCTGTCGCTTAGTCCGGCCAATGTTAGCACCTGACGTGCCGCGAAAATACCTGAACGATACAGTCCAAGGTCAAGCAGATAATTTGCAAGCCGATAGGTGGCTACCGCGTCGGCGCTGACGGAGTTTCGCAGGTCTTCAAATTCGAGCCGTGCATCGTCGTACTGACCGAGAGACCAAAGTTCGGCACCGCGCACCACGCGCGGGTCCGCAACCAGCGGGCCAAGGCCGGTCAGGTCCGTTCCGGCGGGCAGGTTGAACGTCAGCCGTACCCATGAGTCGGCGTCTTTACGTTCAGCGCTCATATCCAAATTCAAGTTCGCTGTGGGCGCCGAGACAAAGGGCTGGCGATCCGCCAGTAGGTCACGCGTGCGCTCGCTGTAATATCCGCCCGGGTCGGCGTTTTGTGCGAATTGCCAGTCGGCCTGCGTTTCGCTGGTGTTGCCGAGTTTCTGTTGGGATTTGCCGATCCACAAATAGGCGCGTGCTTTATCTTCGGGCGCGAGTGAAAGGACCAGGCTGCGCTGGAAAAGCGTGAGAGCGGCCTTGTAGTCAGCCTGACGATATTGCATAAGGCCTGACCAAAAGACGGCCGTGGGACCTTGATCGTTGCCCGGATATTCGTTGGCGACGCGTTCCCACACCTTGCCGGCATCATCGAAACGGCCATCGCGCTCGAGGATGCGCGCCGCGCTCATCAATTCATCCGGCGCCTGCGTGGACGAGGGGGCGGCTTTTACGTAAGCGAGCAAGGTATCCGCTGCGGCCGGATACTGATTAAGATCAACCCATTGGATATAAGCTTTTTCGTTCCAGGCATCCACCCATTTGGAATGTGGGGAATAATGTTGGATGAAGAATGTGAATTCATCTACTGCGCCCTGATAATTTTGAAGCTGCACCAAAGTCAGCGCCCGATAGTAATAAACCGTCCCGTCATTGTCCGCAGGATTGGAGGCGATGTAATGATCGAAGGCGGCCAGCGCCACATCATAACCGGTGGCGCCGTTTTGAGCGGCGAAATAATCCACCAGTCCACGGTCTAAGTAACTGACTTGCACATTCGCATCCACCAATTCCACGAGGCTGTTATACGAGTAAATAGAAATGGGATAATTCTGCACTGCATGGCTAAAACTTTTGTAGGCGTTATCTTTTTGATCGAGTGAAAGATAGGCTTCGCCGGACAGATAATCCATCTGGGCGCGGGTGTAATCGTTGGTGGTGTTGGTGGTGATCGTGTCGTACAGTGCAAGCGCCGGGGTGTAATCGCCGATCTGGGCGTGGGCCTGTGCGATCTTGATCTGGAGCGCCTGCGCATCGTCAAGGTGAGGCGCGGCCTGCGCGGCTGTGTAAGCTGTCAACGCGTCGGGATAGTTTCCGGCGGCGGCCAGCGCGTCGCCGCGCAGCTGCTGAACATAGGAATCGAGCACGCCGGGTTTCGCGTTGAGATAGGATTGGTATGCAGCGGCAGCCTCGACATAGCGTTGCATCTGAAAATAAGTCTGGCCCTGCAGGAAAAAGGCGTGAGACAGTTGAATGGATGTTGGATAGCCTGTGATCAGTTGCTGTAGCGTAGCCAGCGTGTCCACATGACGGCCTTCGATGGCCTGGGCGCGGGCCAGTCCCCACAACGCCGCGGCCTGGATTTCAGGGTCGGTCGAATCTTTGAACGCGGCGCGATATTCCAGTGAGGCGTTTTCCGTATCGCCGTTGAAGAGGGACT
>JAKBYW010000024.1:0-11774 GCA_021840275.1 Chloroflexota bacterium
GCATCCACGTGCGTGACCATCAGCCCGATCTCGTCCATGTGAGCCGCGATCATGATTTTCTTTGCGCCCTGAGTTTTAGTCGAAGGATTTTTTTTCGCGATCAAATTGCCGAGCGCATCCACGCGCACATCATCGGCCAGCTTTGTAATCTCTTTGCGAATCACATCGCGGATCGCATCTTCATAACCTGATGGGCTGAACGTACCGGTCAATTTTTCGATGAGTGATTTCATAAAGCTTCCTTGTTTGAAATTATGCCAGCGGTACGATCTCGCCAGCCGAAAAAGTTTGAGCGCTCTTGCGCGTCAGCAAATGGACTTTGCTTTTGCCCATGACTTTCCATTCGCCGCCGACGCTTCCGACCAGCGCGGTATTTTCATCGATGCCGAGCACGAACTCTTTTTCCTTCAAAGAATTTCGTAAAAGATTAGCCATCACTTTAAACGGCGCGGGCATCGCGTCGAAATGCGGCAGCACATAAGTTGCGGGACTGACTCCAAAACCGGATGCGGGATTTGTGCCGGGCATTCGAAAATTTGGAATCTGTTTTGCAAGGATCATCGCGCCCGCCGAACATCCCGCGTAGGCTGCCCCGCGCGACCAGGCTTTTTGCGCGGCATTCCATGCGCGGCTTCCGTTCATTGTTTGAAAAAGATAATTCGGATTGCCGCCGGAAAAATAGATCAGGTCAGCGGACTCAAGCAAGGATTCATATTGCGAATCGTTCGCCGAATCTTTATCGATGATCGGGATGGCGGTCGCATCCGCGCCGAGCGCCTTGAAATGCTCCTCGCCCATGTGTGACCAGCGTCCGACGCTTTCGCTTCCTTCCTGACCCGCAGCCGTGGGCAAACAAACGACGCGTGGTGCGCGTCCGTCAGCTTTTACCGAGTCAAGCAGGTGGCGATCCACATCATCCATCACGGGCAAATATTCACCGGCGCCGACCAAAGCAATTAATCCGTTCAATTTGCACCTCTAAAGAAAATTGGTGAATGATTCCTTTAGTTTATCCAAATCGGTTAACCTGTTTTGTAAAACATCGTAAACAATTCGAAGATCAACCTGCAAGTAATCGTGAACGAGAATATTGCGAAACCCAATCATGCGGACCCACTTTTCGCGCAAGTCAATTGAAATATAATTTTTCTCCGCCAGAATAGCGGCGATGTCGCTATACCAATTTACCTGTCCCAATCCGAGATCGGAAACGATATGGCTTCCAATGTCAATTGTCGCTTCGATGGCTAATTGCAAAAATCTTTCAGCACTCCCATAATGTTCCGGGTTTTCCAGAAATTCTTCAACGGAATATTTTTGCATGGCCCGCAGGATTTCCAAATATTCATCGAGTTTTTGAACGCGCTTGCGGATCACCTCAATCTTGACCATCGGTCAACATCCTCCGTTTGCAGGCCTCACGCTGGATTTTCAAATAAGGTTGGAAATCAAAATATTGCCTGAGGATCAGGGAATAGAAATCACCGGCATCAAAACCCTCGGCGTGATAGATAAGACGGTTCTGTCTGATGCTTTCAAACTTAAGCACAATATCATTTGTGTCCAAAAAAACTAAATCGACATTGCAGAAACCTTCGCGGGCCAGATCCGTCAAAATGTCCAGTTTTTGGAGATGCAAGTTGGAATGTTTTGGGACAATTGCGAGGTCAAGATCGCTTTCCGCATGGACATTGCCGCTCGCCGCTGACCCAAATAAATAGACGGCCAGAATGCCGGGATATTTTTTGAAAATCCCGGGCAACAGATTTAAGTTCGGGAAGATGACAGGAATATCTTTTTTCATCATCTCGATTTTACCAGCGCGGGTGTAACAAGTTTGAGCGCGGTGTGCAACAGCGCCAGCGTATTCTTCCAATCATCGAGACGCGAAATGCTCATGGCGGTATGTGTGTAGCGATGCGGCACAGAGATCGAGACCACCGGCACGCCCGCCAGCGCCTTTTGGATCGCGCCTGCGTTTGTCCCGCCACCGCCCGGCTGGCGGATTTGATACGGTATCTTTGATTTTTCCGCTGTCTCCTGCAAAAAGCGGACCAGACGCGGATCGTCAATTGTGCTGGAGTTGTTGACGTAGATTGCCGGGCCGAGTCCCAGCTTGGTGTTGTAAAAAGTATTTTCGCCCTCGTATTGCATGGGCAGATCGTTGGCGGGCGTGGCGTCAATTGCGATTGCCATGTCTGGATGGAAATACTGCGCCGCAACTTTTGCGCCGCGCAAGCCGATCTCTTCCTGCACAGTGAAGGCCGCCAACAAGTCAATGTTGGACGGCGCGGACTTAACCAATTCGATCAAAGTCGCGACGCCGAGCCGGTCATCCAAGGCCTTTGACATGAGTGAAGGCCCAACGCGGCGAAAATTCGGTGCGAAGGTTCCGCGCTCGCCGAGGCTGGCTTTGCCGCCCGTGCCGATGTCAATGCGAAGCAAATCTGCTGAGATGGATTTTTTGCGTTCACTGGAAGTTGTCAGATGGATTGGCTTCGCTCCGATAACGCCGGGCGTGTGATCCTTGCCGACCACAACTTGTTTTCCTGCCAGATTGCGCGGGTCAATTCCGCCGATGGTTTTGAATTCGTAAATCCCTTCGCCATCTTCTGCCACGAGCATGAATCCGACTTCGTCCATATGGGCATCGAGCATCACGCGCACACGCTGCGCGCCTTTTCCTTTTTTGGTAACCAGCACACTGCCGAGCGCATCCACTTTGACTTCGTCCGCGTAGCGTTTGACTTTTTCGAGCACGATCTTGCGGACTTCGCTCTCGTCCCCGGAGACGGAAATGGCGTTGCAAAGTTTTTCGAGCAGTTTGAGTTGAGAGTTGGCAATGGTCGGCATAAGATTCCTGGTGCGTAATTCGTAATGCATAAATTACGAATTACGTTTTACGCATTACGAATTTTCTTCGTCCCAAACGATCTTCGAAACAAAATCATCTTCGAGGCCGCTGATGAATTCAGCCAGCAATCTCCCGACGCGTTGCACATCCTTGATGGCGATCAATTCAACCGGCGTGTGCATGTAGCGCAATGGAATTCCAAGCACCATGGTTGGGATGCCTTCATGCGCCACTTGAATTGAATAAGCGTCCGTGCCGGAGTGGGTGGGCGTGATATCCATGGCAACCGGGATTTCCAGTTTGTCGGCCAGCTCCTTGAATTTTTTATACAGGAAGGGATGCAGGTTTGCGCCCCAGCCAAGTGTCAAGCCTTTGCCCATCGGGAAAGTCTGCCAGTCGCTGGCGCCGGGACCTTTGGCAAAAGTCACATCAATGGCGACAGCCAGATCGGGATGCAAATCAAAAGCGGATGTGGCCGCGCCGCCCAATGTTTCTTCTTCCTGCGAGGTGGCGACGCCCCATACATCCCAACGATGAAGTTTGGTCTGAAGTTCTTCGAGGCAAATCGTCAACGCCGCGACGGATGCGCGGTTATCGAGCGAGTGACCGCTGATGATTTCCCCGGCCAGATCAACAGGCTGGGTATCAAACGAGACGAGATCACCGACCTGGACGAGACGCGCTACTTTTGACGGGAGCAGTCCCAGGTCCACGAGAAGATGCGAAAGGCCGATGGCATCTTCTCGCGCGTTTTCTGGCAGAGTCTTCATGGGCGGGATGACGATAACACCGGGCAAATCCTGTTTGCCGTGCACCATGACGGGCGTACAGGGCAGGATGCGTGAGTCGATTCCGCCGATCTCGTCCACATGCAGGAAGCCATCCACGATTTTGGTGACCATCAAACCGATGGCGTCCATGTGCGTGGCAATCATGATGGATGGACGGCGGCCTTTGCCGTGACCGCGTTTTAGTGCGTGCAGTGAACCGAGCCGGCTGGATGTGATGTCGTCCACCAGCGGCTTCCATTTTTCTTCGATGAGACGAGCGGCGGGGCCTTCATAGGCCGAGAGGCCTGAAACAGTAAGCAGAGATTTTAGAAAAGGAAGGATATCTGTCATGGGGTTGGAAATGCAGTCATAGTTGGAGTGTTGGTTGGTATTGTCGCTGTTGGGGAAGGCGTGAAAGTAGGTGTGGACGATGGCGTGACAGTTGATGTCGGCGTATGGGTGAAGGTTGGCGAGGGTGTAAAGGTTGGTGTGTGAGTCGAAGTCGGTGATGGAGTAAATGTGAAGGTCGGCGGCAGGAAAGGCGTGAGCGACGCCATCGCCGTCAACGTGGATGTCGGTGTTTCGGTCAGGGTCGGTGTAAAGGTGGTCGTGATAGATGCTGTTGGACTGAGAGTCGGCGAAGGGGTTTCGGTGTTTGGTGTGCCTGTAAAAGTAGCTGTTGGAGTACCACTGCCGGGTTGCGGCGCGAATAAAACGGCAACCCCTCCGAGACAATAACATGGCAGAGTTGCGATGATGATGGCAATCAAAATGATGTGCCGTTTGGCGCGCGGGTCGTCAGGGTCACGCATCGGCACGATGATAACATAAAGACGTAGTGAGTGGAAAATTCTGTGTTTGCCTCTTTGCCATAATCAACAGGGTATAATTTCAGCAATGATCCCTCTGAATTTACGCATCTCCGGTTTCCTTTCTTATCGCGAACCCGTCGAAATAGATTTTACTACTTTTGACCTAGCCTGCATCTCCGGTCAAAACGGCGCGGGCAAATCTTCCCTGTTGGACGCGATGACGTGGGCGCTCTTTGGCGAGTCGCGTTCCAAGGATAAAGACGCGCTCATCAATTTGCAATCGAAGGCCGCCGAAGTCGCGCTCACTTTTTCCTACGAAGAAAATATTTATCGCGTGTTGCGGAGTCTTCCGCGAGGCAAAACAACGACGCTGGAATTCCAAATTCTTGACCGTGGACTGTTGACCAACGACCGTCCACACTTGCACCTGGCGCAAGTGCAGGTGTCGTCCATGGTCGACGGTCAATGGCGTCCGCTGACCGAACGTTCCTCGCGCGAAACCCAAAACCGCATCGAACAGACTCTGCGGCTCGATTACGAAACCTTCATCAATGCGGCTTTCTTTTTGCAAGGCAAGGCCGATCAATTCACGCAGCACACTGCCAGCAAACGCAAGGATGTTTTGGGCAGTATTTTGGGGCTTGAGATTTGGGAAACTTATAAAGAACACACCGCAGAAAAACGCAGGGCGCTGGAAGAGGAAGTCAATTCCATTGATGGCCGCATTGCCGAAATTGGTTCCGAACTTGCCGAAGAAGAACCGCGCCTGGCGCGTCTTGCTGAACTCGAAAACGAACTCAGGCGTCTAAGTGCGATCCGCAAGACCCAGGAGCGCGCGCTGGAAAATGTCCGGAAGATGTTTGCTTCGCTTGACCAGCAACGCAAACTGGTGGACGCGCTGGCCGTCTCACTCGAACGATCCCGCACGCAGCTTTCCGGACTTCAGACGCGGCTCGCCGAACGAGAAGATGTTCGCACTGCTGACGCTGATCTCGTTAAACGCGCCAAAGAAATTGAGTCCGCGTATAAGGCGTGGCAAAAAACACGCAAGGATCTGGAAGAATGGGACCAGTCCGCTTCGGAGTTTCGCGAACACGAAAAAGAGCGCGCACCCTTGCTTGAGCAGATTGCATCCGAGCGCGCAAGGTTGGAAGAAGAACGGCGCGGATTGAAAGAGCAAGCGGAAGTAATCAGTGATCAGTTATCAGTGGTCAGTGAGTTGACAGTTCAAATTGAGGCTGCGCAGAAATTGTTGGCTGAAGCCGAAGATAAAATCGCTGAACGCACAAAGCTGGAAGAAGATCGGAACGCGGCGCGCGAGAAACAGGCCCAACTCAAGGCGGAGAACGAAGCCTTGAAAACGGAAATGGATGAACTCAAATCCCGCATTGATACGCTTGATTCTGCCGAAGGCGCGGCCTGTCCACTTTGCGGACAACTGTTGAGCGCTGAACACCGCAAGTCCACGCTGAAAGAATTGAAAGTCGAAGGTAAAGAAAAGGGCGACCGTTTCCGCGCCAACCTCGATGCCGGGAAAAAACTCGCTGGACAAATTACGGATCACGACTCGCAGATCGCCTCTCTTGAGTCCGCCGAAAAGGATCGCATCAAACATTCCAATTCGGTCGCGCAACTTGGCGAGCGGCTCGAGACTTTGCAAGGCCTGGCAAAAGAATGGGAATCCACCGGCAGGAAACGCTTGAAGGAAGTTGAAAAAATTCTGGAGAGCGAAAAATTTTCCGCCGAGGCGCGTAGGCAATTGGTGAAGCTGGACAAGGAGCTTGCTAAACTTGGCTACGATGCGTCTGCGCACGATGCGGCGCGTAAAGCCGAGTCCGAGCAACGCGCGGCGGAGGAAGAATTTCATAGTCTGGAAAAAGCGCGCGCGGCGTTGAAACCGATTGAGGATGAAATTGCGAATATCCAAAAGCAAATCAGCGATCAGCAATTAGCGGTTGGCAGTCAGCAAACGGAATATGATTCTGCGATTGAGACTCTTTCGTCAGCGCAATCGCAAACGCCGAACGTGAATGAAGTCGAGCGGGCGCTGTTTGCTTTGCGCGAAGATGAAAATCGAGTGCGCGATGAAGCGGGCGCGGCGCGGCAAAAAGTATTCGTGTTGGATGAACTTCGTGCGCGCAAATCCGGCTTCGAGTCCGAGCGGGAGGCGCTGGCGATTCAAATCGCGCGACACAAAACGCTGGAGCGCTCCTTCGGCAAGGACGGCGTCCCGGCCTTGTTGATCGAACAGGCCCTGCCGCAGATCGAATCCAAGGCCAACGAATTGCTCGACCGGTTGAGCGACGGGCAAATGTCGATTCGCTTTGTGACGCAAAAAGAATATAAGGAAAAGAAGCGCGATGATTTGAAGGAGACGCTCGATATTCAGATCAGCGATGCGGCGGGCGTGCGCGATTATGAAATGTATTCGGGCGGCGAGGCCTTCCGCGTCAACTTTGCAATTCGGCTGGCGCTCTCCGAGGTATTGGCGCAGCGCAAAGGTGCGCGCCTGCAAACATTGGTCATTGACGAAGGCTTCAGCTCGCAGGATGTTCAGGGCCGCCAGCGTTTGATCGAAGCCATCAATCTCGTCAAAAAAGATTTTGCGAAGATCCTTGTCATCACGCATCTGGATGAACTCAAGGATGCTTTCCCGACGCGCATCGAGGTGGAGAAGACGGATGCAGGCTCGACGGTAAGAGTCATTTAGCAAAACGCAATTCGCAAAAAGCAAATTACAAAAAGGAAACAGAAGATGGAATTCAAAGAATGGGAAATATCTGTGCCTGAAGCAATGAAACGTGATTCGCTTTGGAAGATGACGGCTTATCGCTATGCGGCTTTTTTGAGCGATCAATGCTGGCAGGATGTTTCCATTCTGATGAAGGATAGGCGGACGATTTCGCTTGCGGACCAACTTTATCGAGCCGTTTGTTCAGTTGGGGCCAACCTTGCCGAGGGTTATTCCCGAAGCACCGGGAAGGATCGCGCCCTGTTTTATCAATATGCTCTCGGCTCTGCGCGCGAAAGCCAGGATTGGTATTTCAAAGCCCGCTTTGTTTTAAGCGAAGAAATTTTCAATCAGCGTACAAAAGTTCTTGTTGAAATTATCCGCCTTTTGTTAACCATGATCCCCCAACAACGCGGGCGTGTGCTCCGCGAGGAGCAGGATTCTTATGTTGCATAAATTGCGCTTTGCGTTTTACGTCTTATGATTTACTTCACCATATCTACCTTCCTCTTCATCTCTGGCATCATCATTATTTACTGGCTTCACGATCAATACCATCTTGATATTGTTGTCGAGCCTGCTCCGGCTCCGGCGGATGCGCCGCTCGTTTCCATTTGTATCCCCGCGCGAAACGAAGAAAGAAATATCCAAGCTTGCGTCGAGGCTATCCTGGCGCAGACCTATCCCAATTTTGAATTGATCGTTCTGGATGATCGCTCGACGGATTCCACGCTGCAGATTTTAGAAAGCTTTGCGAAGGTTGGAAACCTTCGCAAAGCTCACCTGCACATTATCCACGGCTCGGACCTGCCCTCGGGCTGGGCCGGAAAACCTCATGCCTTGTACCAGGCCTCGGCTTCTGCAAAAGGCGAGTGGTTATGTTTCGTGGATGCCGATACTTTTCTCGCACCGGACGCGCTTTCATCCTGTTATGTCAAAGCCGTTGAAACCGGCGCAGATTTATTTACAATCATGACCAAGCAAATCACCGGCACATTCTGGGAAAAAGTTGTGATGCCGCTGGTGATGACCGCGCTCTCGGTTGGATTTTCGCCGCGCAAAGTCAATGATCCAACCAAACGCGACGCGGTGGCGAATGGTCAATTCGTTATGATCAAGCGAAGTGTCTATGATGCCATCGGCGGGCATGAACGAGTCAAAGATCAGATCGTGGAAGATAAAGCCATTTCGGAGCAAGTCAAATGGAATGGTTATCGCCTGATCGTTGCAGATGGGAAGCAGGCGGCGAGCACGCGCATGTACACTTCGCTTCCGTCCATGTGGGAAGGCTGGACCAAGAATATTTATCTTGGCCTGCGAGATCATCCCGCTATGTTGACGATGGGCGCGTTCGGCGCGTTTCTTTCATTGGTCGCCGCTTTGTTTCTTCCCATTTGGCCTGCGCTCGGAATCTTCTGGTATCTGCGTGGTGGTGGCGTATTGGCTTCATGTATTATTGGCGAAGCCTTGATACTTTGGGTATATCTCTTTTACGCGCGCGCTAACGTTGCATCAAAGATGGGAATACCGCGCTGGTATGCTTTGACCACGCCTTTGGGCGCGGCGGTATTCGCGGCAATGATGTTTATATCTGCGTGGAAAGTTTTATCAGGTCAGGGCGTGACATGGCGAGGGCGAAGATACAACCCTCGATAGCGGAATCCGTTTGAAGCCTGGAAAAGAAGACGCGCTCATCGCGCGTCGTCTTTTTATTGTTCCAAAAGTATTTGGTCGGTGCCGCGGTCTATTTCCCATGGATAGATGATGAAGGCGTCCGTGACAGCCGCGTAATAATCCGGGCGGACGTTGGCAAACTTGTTTTGTTGTGGGTTGAAGTGCAGGACGCAGGTTTCGGGGAAACCGCCCGCGGCTGAAACGCGGTTTTTTACAGCCGTGATGGTTCGCCCCGATCCCCAAACATCGTCCACGATGAGCGTGGGGCGGCCGCGCAAAAGTTCGTCGGTGGGGAATTGCAGGAATTCCGGCCACGCCATCAAAGCGGACCTTTGAAGTTGCGCCGGAAAATTTACGGCGGCGGTCAGAACGTGTGTGATGTCCATCGCTTCGGCCAGCATCCCGCCGGGGACAACGCCGCCGCGCGTGATCATAATCATCGCAGTGAACTCGCGACGGAATTGAGGCAGGAGGTAATCGATGAGACGATCCACCTCCTCCCAGGTTATCATTTCGCGGCGTTGTTCCGGTTGCATTTAATTCTTAGCTCAAAACAGCGGCCAATGGAGCGGGCGCTGCAACTTGGATTGGCTGGCCTGCGAGCTGGGCTTTTTCAACGTCACGCGCCCAAAGGAAGAGACAGGTATTGTAAGCCGTCATTGTGTAGGAACTGATGACACTGGCAATCATGGCGAAAGCGAAGAAGATCATTGCGCCGATTGCGATACTGATCACGACAACTGCCACGCTGTTGGAGCCCAGCACGGCGATCATTCCTCCGCCGATTGCAAAGCCAATCACCAGTCCGATCAGGCCGAGCACAAAACCGATAAGACCGGTGACCCATCTCACGCCGACGGTGCTGACGCCGATCAGAAGCAGGTTGCCTTTTGCGATCTGTGTGGCGCGTTTGACACCGGTGGCGAGATTGGCGTTTTCGATCATCATGGCCGGCAGGATCAAATAGGATGCTTCCGTCCAGACCGTATCGATCAGACCAGCGAGCATACCGCCTATGAGATTGCCTCCGCGCCGATTGCGGCCTCCGCGTAATTGGTTGGTGAATAAATTGACCACTGTTGATGCGGCGGCCAGCGCAATGATGTTGAAGAATTCATGCTGGACTTTGGCCCAGGCCTTGTCCATGCGGCCATCGCCTTCGGCCAGATAACCATAGATCAGATAAACCGTCATGCCCGAGAAAATGTAACTGACAACGTAATGGGCAAAGATCAGGAGCGCGCCCACCACGACCATTGCAGCCTGACCGACAAAACTACTGTCTCCGCCGAAAATGAACACCACGGCGATCAACGGGATCAGGCCAATGACCGAGACAATGGCTCCGACAACCAACGCATAAATGGACGGCTTGATCAAGTCCTTATCCTTGAACGCCATTTGCCAGGCTTGTTGCATGAACGACCAACCACGTGAAAACGATTGCATAACTGCCTCCTTCTAAATTCTAGATTTTTGGCCTTACTGTTTCTGGCGGGATTTATCTACAGATGCCACAGATTTCGCCGATTTCTTAGAAACAAATCTGCCTAATCGGTGAAATTGTATCCTTTCAAAAAGAAGGGGGAAATGGGGTGTTTTGGGCGGGCGAAGCCCGCCCAAAACACCCCACACCCCGCTTTATTGAAAAGATGTGTGAAATCTGTGGATCGATTTTGCCTTTCCAGTGAAGACGGTTGAGCCAAATTTAAGTGATTATAGCAAACTTACCGGGTCCACCTCAACCCGCCATCCGGTGGATAACTTTTCGCGCAAAATGGAAACGGGATCAGGCGAGCGCAAAATGATCTGCCAGCGATATTCGCCGTTGAGTTTCGAGAAGAAACACGGCGCAGGCCCGATAACAGTGACCTGTTTCCAGTTTTCAGTAACCAGTCCTTTTTGAATTCTATCTGCAAGCGTCCGCGCTTCTTTTTCTGCGACGATTGGATCGCGGTGGCGAAATTCGAGTCGAGCCAGACGCGAAAAAGGCGGATAGCCCAACCGTTTGCGCTGGGAAATTTCCTGCTGATAAAAACCATTGACATCATGTTTCGCCGCGGCTTGAATGACATAATGTTCCGGCGAAAAAGTTTGCAGAACCACGCGTCCGCCACGCGATGAGCGGCCAGCGCGGCCTGCGACTTGAGTCAATACTTGAAAGACGCGTTCCGCCGCGAATGGATCCGGTAGGTGTAGGCCAACGTCCGCGAACACGATGCCGACCAAAGTCACGCGCGGCAGGTCGAGTCCTTTTGCGAGCATCTGCGTGCCGATCAAAACGTCGGCGCGGCCCGATGAAAAATGCGCCAGGATAATTTCATGCGCATCTTTTTCGCGCGTCGTCTCCCAATCCCAGCGCAGCGTGCGCGCCTTCGGGAAAATTTTCTGTACTTCGCTTTCCACTTTTTCGCTTCCAAGTCCGTATGCGCGAATGTTTGCGCTTCCGCACTGCGGACATTTTTTCGGCATCTGCCGCGAATATCCGCAGCGATGGCAAATCAGTTTGAAGTTTGAAGGTTGAAGGTTGAAAGAATCCTTACCTTCAACCTTTGACCTTGAACTTTCAACATGAGCCGTCATCGGCGTTTCGCAGCGCGGGCATTTCACTACATGTCCACAATCGCGGCAAAAAACATAAGTGGCTGTGCCGCGCCGGTTCAAAAATAGAATCGCCTGCTCGCCGCGCGTCAACGTTTTGCCAAGAGCGTCAGAAAGTTCACGGCTGAAGATTCCGCGATTGCCGGTTTTCAACTCATCACGCATGTCCACGATGTGGATCGGGGGCAGATCCAACCCTTTGGCAGGAAGAACGCCTGCACCTTCGGCGGAAGCCGTTAGCGGGTCCGAGCTGAGGCGTTGAGTCAATTCCAGGCGGACACTTTCCCCGCTCTCGGCTTGACTCCGTTGAACGATGGACGGCGTTGCCGTCC
>JAKBYW010000434.1:0-2602 GCA_021840275.1 Chloroflexota bacterium
AAAATCTGCACCGCACGATCCGTGACCATCATCGCCATGTCCATCGCACCGACCGATGCGAGGTAGGCTTCGGTGTACGCATCTTCTTTGCCAGTGTCAATCTTCCAGGCGGCTTCCCAAGTCAGCAAACGAATGGCTTCGATCTCTGTCCGCATTTCGGCCAGCATAAACGCGATAGCCTGTTTCTGTGCGATCTTCACACCGAAGGCTTCGCGCTCCTTGGCGTAATTGAGCGAATATTCAAACGCGGCCTTTGCCACGCCGAGAGCGGCAGCAGACTGGCCAATGCGCATCGAAGCGAGAACCGGTTCGAAGTCGTGGCCCGAAGCGCCACCCAATCTATTCGACGCGGGAACAGTTACATTGTCCAGCTTGACGCGATAAAGCGGAAGCGCATTCAGACTCATCAACTTCTCGCGCTCATCCTCGACCGTGAGTCCGGCCGCCGTTTTGCTGATAATGAATCCCTGCGTCTGGCCGTTCAAATTCGCGTACACCAAAATGGCTTCCGCATCTTTGGCGAACGGCACGAAAACTTTCTCGCCGCTGAGAACGTAGCTGTCGCCTTTGGCTGTGGCAGTCGTCTTAAGCGCATTAGGATCAAAGTCGAATGAATATTCGATCAAAGCCGCGGTGTATGGACGCCAATCGCCTTCGATAACCTTCGGCAGATACTTTTTCTTTTGCTCTTCCGAACCAGCCAACAAGATCGGAAGCGCAAAGAGATTCGGCGCGCCGATTGCGAACGCGCCCGCCAGATCGCCGAAAGCCAATTCTTCTTCGGCCAACGCGCCCGTGACAGCTGAACGTTCGCCGAACCCACCGTACGCTTCGGGGATGGAGGCCTGCAGAACGCCCAGCTCCCAACCTTTGCCGACCAGTTTCTTCGGCAGCTCGCGGCTCTCCTCGGCCTCGCGCGCCGCCGGACGCAAGTCGGTTATGGCATACCGGCCTACCGCCTCGATCAACATTTTTTGTTCTTCACTTGGTTCGAACGAATACATTACTCCTCCTTTATTTTTTCTTTGCTAACAAACCGTTGAATAAAAGGTTTGCATATTCATCTGTTATCGCATCAATGGACTTGCCGCCATCCGGGCGATACCAGGTGATTGTCCAGTTCATGATGCCCATCAAGGCCCGCACGATCAGCGCCGGGTCGTCACAGACGAAGATCCCCGCCTTCACCCCCTCTTTAACCACATCGCGCCACAATCCCTCGAATTTATCTCGATACGGGACGTGGCGGGCGTGTAATTTTCTTTCCAGCGAACGATGCTCGATCAAAAGGACGGAAGACAGATCGATGTTATCGGTCAGAGCAGAGAGATAGGCACGCATCATTTGGCGCAGTTTTTCATCGGGAGGCAAATCCTGTGATGTGACTGCTGAAATATGCTCGGTCAACATTTCCAGGGCGCGATCAAGCAGAGCCAGCAAGATCTCCTGCTTGGAGGCGACATGATGATACAAGCTGGCCTTTTGCAAATTGACGGCCCCGGCAATATCAGCCATGGACGCGCCATGATAACCTTTCTGACGAAAGACTTGTGCGGCGGCATCGAGGATATCAACTCTGGTCATGGAAGCTCCCTACCGAACGGTCGGTAGAGAAAGTTTACCTTCACAAACCAGAGAAGTCAAGGTTTTTGCATCGATCGTAAATATAACGAAACGGACAATTGAGCGGCCCGGCCTCATCAGCCCCAAATTTCTAATGCGGAATTTAAGGGGGAGAACAGGAAGGTGACAGTCACTTTATTAGAAGTGACCGTCACCTTTTCTTGCGGGATTTGGTGTTTGCATGTATGCTTGTCTCATCGGTATTCAAAATTGGTAGATTGGGACAGGAATAATCATGCCAGCAAAGAAATCTACAAAAACAAAGAATGGCAACGGCGCAACGCTTGATTTTGAATCACAGCTATGGGCGGCGGCGGACAAACTGCGCGGGCACATGGACGCATCGGAGTATAAGCATGTGGTGCTGGGACTGATCTTCCTGAAATATATTTCCGATTCGTTTGAGGAAATCCACGCGCAATTGCTCAAAGAGAAGGATGCCAACCCCGAAGACAGGGACGAATATCTGGCGCAGAATATATTTTGGGTTCCGAAAGAGGCGCGCTGGTCGTTTTTGCAGGGCAAGGCGAAACAACCTGCGATCGGGAAGTTTCTGGATGATAGCATGGTTGCCATCGAGCGCGATAACCCGACGCTGAAAAACATTCTGCCGAAGGATTTCGCACGCCCGACGCTGGACAAAATCCGCCTGGGCGAGTTGATTGATCTCGTAAGCGGAATCGGCTTGGGGTCCAGTGAGAACCGAGCGAAGGATGTGCTTGGGCGCGTCTACGAATATTTCCTGTCCCAATTTGCAAGCGCGGAAGGCAAGAAGGGCGGCGAGTTCTACACGCCGCAGTCGGTGGTGCGCGTGTTGGTCTCGATGCTGGCGCCGTACAAGGGACGCATCTTTGACCCGTGCTGTGGATCGGGCGGCATGTTCGTGCAAAGCGAAAAGTTTGTGGAGGCGCACGGCGGCAAGGTGGATGACATCGCCGTGTATGGACAGGAAAGCAACCCGACCACCTGGAAACTTGCC